>JAYSCE010000396.1:0-4116 GCA_041915035.1 Xanthobacter sp. | reverse complement strand
GGGGTGAGGGGAAAGCATGCGCGAGATCGTGCTCGATACCGAGACCACGGGCCTCGAGGCCTATGGCGGCGACCGGCTGGTGGAAATCGGCTGCGTCGAGATGGTCAACCGCATCCTCACGGGCAATGTCTTCCACGTCTATATCAACCCCCAGCGGGACATGCCGCAGGAGGCGTTCAACGTGCACGGCCTGTCGGCGGAATTTCTGTCAGACAAGCCGATTTTCTCCAAAGTTGCTGATGAATTCCTGGAGTTCATCCAGGAAGATACTTTGGTCATCCACAATGCGGCGTTCGACATCGGCTTCCTGAATGCCGAGCTGGAGCGCCTGGGCCGCCCACCCATCGCCCGCGACCGTGTGGTGGACACGCTGGCGCTGGCCCGCCGCAAGCATCCCGGTGGAGGCAATCGTCTCGACGACCTGATGAACCGCTACGGCATCGATTCGTCGCGCCGCGTGAAGCATGGAGCGCTGCTCGATGCCGAACTTTTGGCCGAGGTCTATAGCGAGCTGCTGGGCGGTCGGCAGGCAAGCCTTATCGGTCTCGTCGAGGAGACCACTGAAGCCCCGCGCCTCGTGGTCGCGGCCCGCGCGGCCCATCCCCGGCCGGCTCCCCTCCCCTCCCGCATCAGCGCCGCCGAATCCGAGGCCCACGCCGCCTTCGTCGCGGCCCTGGGCGAGAAGGCGATCTGGCTGAAATATGCGGACGCCCCTCCAGCGGAGAAGACGGCGAGCTGACCGCGCGCCCACGTCTTCCTGCACCCCAGATTCACACTACAATCGAGATTCAATCAAAAGTTGATCGATTAGGAGGGCCACTAGCGGCAAAACCGCTACAGGTTCGACTCGGCGGTCATCCCAATTTTATCGGCCGCTGGTGACTCTCCGAAGCGATTTAAGCGGGGGGTCGTTTCCTTGGGCCGGCTCAGGGTGACGATTTAGCCCAAAAGCGCCATAACCGCGGCCTTCACGCCCTCCGGCTCTGTGACAGGCAGGGAACAGCGTTCTCCGACGCACACGAAGGCCGCTCCCCCCTCGGGCGCGGAGGCAATCCGAGCGGCCGTCACGCTGTCCGCCGGCGCAGCCACCCCTGCGGCGCGTGCCACCACCCGCAGCGGAAACGGCACCTTGAGCGCCGCAGCCGCCAGCGCCTCCCCCTTCGCACCGGTTGTGACGATTTCGGCCAGGCCGAGCCGGGTGGCAATGGCGTTGAGGGTCGCGCCATGGGCGAGCACGTTGCGCGCGGCCGCGCCTGACAGGCCGGCGAGGATGCGATCAGCGCGCGTGCGCAGGCTGTCGTTACCGGTGAGTGCGGCGAGGCGGATCAGGGCATCGGCGGCGACGGCATTGTAGTTCGGCACGGCCTCGTCATGGGTCGCCGAGGGTCGAACGACGAGGCTGTCCCCATCGTCAGCGGTGAGGAAATAGGTGCCCGTCGCCGGGTCCAGATGGTGCTCTTCCAGCGTATCGAGGAAGGCTGCCGCCAGCCGGAAGGGCGCCTTGTCCCCCGTGGCTTCGGCCAATGCGATGCCCGCGCGGGCCATGGCGGCGAGGTCCGAGGCAAGGCCCGGCCTCACCATCTTGTCGCCGCACCAGGAATGGGCGATGCGACCGTCCTTCATCATGTGCGCCGTCACCGCGCCGAAGGCGGTGCGGGCGAGGCCGATCCACTTCTCTTCGCCCAGGAACGCGCCGGCGCGGGCGAGCGCGGCAATCATGAGCCCGTTCCAGTCTGCGAGAACCTTGTTGTCCCGCCCCGGTCGCACGCGCCCCGCCCGTCGAGCCAGCAGCTTGTCGCGCAGCGGCCCAAGCCGCGCCTCGTCCTCGGGGGAGACAACACCGGCATCGGTGCGGTTGAGGATGTTCCCGGCCTCCCAGTTTCCCGCTTTGGTCACGTCGTATATGCGGGCGAAGAAGGCGGCATCCTCCGTCCCCAGCGCCTCTTCGACCTCCGCCAGCGACCAGACGTAGAAGCGCCCCTCATGGCCTTCCGAATCGGCATCGAGGCTCGCTGTGAAGGCACCCGAGCGGGCCAGCATCTCCCGCTCCAGCCAGCCGACGGTCTCGCGGGCGCGCTGCAGGAAGAGCGCATCGCCGGTGTCGGCATAGGCCAGCGCCAGAAGCTCCAGCAGCAGCGCGTTGTCGTAGAGCATCTTCTCGAAGTGCGGGACGAACCAGATCTCGTCCACCGAATAGCGGGCGAAGCCGCCGCCGAGATGGTCATAGATGCCCCCCTCGCACATGCGGTTGAGGGTGAGGGCGACCAGCGCCTTCATGGCGTCGTCACGGTTGCGGGTGCCGGCACGCCAGAGCAGTTCGAGCAGGCCTGACTGCGGGAATTTCGGCGCGCCCTTGAGGCCGCCATGCACCGGATCGATCAGCGGCACGAGGCGACGGGCGGCATCGTCGAGATCGGCGATACCGATGGAAACGCCCTGCGTCGGCTGGGCCGCCTTCTTCAGGCGGCCGAGGATGGCCTGCGCGTTCTTCTCCACCTTTTCCGGGCTCTCGGAGAAGACGGAGGAGACTTGCTGCAGCACCTCGGTGAAGCCGGGTCGGCCATAGCTCGCCTTGGGCGGAAAATAGGTGCCGCCCCAGAACGGCCGGCCGACGGGATCAAGGAACATGGTGAGCGGCCAGCCGCCGCTCTGGCCGAGCTGCTGGAGAGCGGACATGTAAATCTGGTCGACGTCCGGCCGCTCTTCCCGGTCCACCTTGATGTTCACGAACAGCGCATTCATCAGCGCGGCCGTCTCCGGGTTCTCAAAGCTCTCGTGGGCCATCACATGGCACCAGTGGCAGGCGGCGTAGCCGACCGACAGGAGGATGGGCTTGCCGGTGGCGCGCGCCTCCGCGAACGCCTCTTCCCCCCACGGCCACCAATGCACCGGATTGTCCTTGTGCTGGAGCAGGTAGGGGCTCGTCTCGCGGGAGAGGCGATTGAGGCTCATGTCGGAAATCCTTCGGCGTCGGACCGGCTTTGAAGGCAACGGGATCGCAGGATAAAGGTTCAGGCGAAGAAACGGGGTGCGGGGCGTCTTGTCCGGGGCGCCGTGCAAATCCGCAGCCATCTGCCTGGAGGATCAGGCCATGTCCGGTGAAACCGCCAGCGACACCATCTTTGCCCTGTCGTCCGGCCGGCTGCCGGCCGGGGTCGCCATGGTCCGGGTTTCAGGGCCGGTGGCCGGCGTGGCGGCGCTGGCGCTCTCGGGCACCCGGCCTCCGCCGCGCATGGCCCGCTATTCGGCCCTCAGTCATCCCGCGACGGGCGAGACCCTGGATCGTGGGTTGGTGCTGTTCTTCCCCGGCCCCGCCAGCGCCACGGGGGAAGACGTGGTGGAGCTGCATCTCCACGGCGGCCGGGCGGTGGTCGCGGTGGTGCTGCGGGCCCTCGGTGCCCTTCCCGGCCTGCGTCCGGCGGAGGCCGGCGAATTCACCCGGCGGGCCCACGCCAATGGCAAGCTGGACCTCGCGGAGGTGGAGGGCCTGGCCGATCTCATCGCAGCCGAGACCGAGGCCCAGCGGCGGCAAGCCCTGGCGCTTGCCTCGGGCGCACTCTCTGCCCGCGTGACCAGCTGGCGGGAGGGGCTCGTCTCCGCTCTCGCCCTCCTGGAGGCGGGCATCGATTTTTCCGACGAATCCGACGTGGCGGAGGATGTGGCGCGGCAGGCGATGGACATCATCGGCGGTCTTCAGCGCGAACTGCGCGCGGCCCTGGCCGATGCGGAGCGCGGAGAGCGTGTGCGGGATGGGCTGGTCGTCGCCATTGCCGGCCCGCCCAATGCCGGAAAGTCCACCCTTCTGAACCGCCTCGCCGGCCGTGAGGCGGCCATTGTCTCCCCTGTTCCCGGCACCACGCGCGATGTGCTGGAGGTGCATCTGGAACTGGCCGGACAGGCCGTGACGCTGCTCGACACCGCCGGCCTGCGCGAGACGGGAGATGCCGTGGAAGCCGAAGGCGTACGCCGGGCGCTCGCCCGCGCCGAGGCCGCCGATGCGGTGCTCTGGCTGAGCGAGGATGGCAGCGAACCCCCCGCGGCCTTTTCAACCGCCATTCGGGTGAAGACGAAGATCGATCAGGGGGCCCCCGCGCCGGAGGGCTTCATTGGCCTGTC
>JAYSCE010000395.1:0-4432 GCA_041915035.1 Xanthobacter sp. | reverse complement strand
CTCGCTTTTGCCGCCGAAAAGGGGCTCGACCCGCGCCATGTGGCGGCGGCCCACGAGATCCTCTCGCCGCCCATCGACCCGGACGCGATCGTCCGCCGTCCCATGTAGCCGGCGGCATCGTCTCTGAAGCCATGACCGCGCCCGGCCTCTGCCGCGACTGCCTCTCCGACGTTCCCGACGTTGCCGGGTCGCGCGGCCTGCGGTGCGTCGCGTGCGGCAGCCCGCGCGTGGTGCGCCATGGAGAACTGCACAGCCTCAGCGTCGCCCATGTGGATTGCGACGCCTTCTATGCGGCGGTGGAAAAACGGGACAATCCGGACCTCGCCCACGTTCCGCTCATCATCGGCGGCGGAAAGCGGGGAGTGGTCTCCACCGCCTGCTACATCGCCCGAATCCACGGCGTGCGCTCGGCCATGCCCATGTTCAAGGCGCTGGCCCTCTGCCCGGATGCGGTGGTGCTGAAGCCCAACATGGAGAAATACGTAAAGGTCGGCCGGGAGGTCCGCGCCCGCATGAAGGCGCTGACGCCGCTGGTGGAGCCACTTTCCATCGATGAGGCCTTCCTCGATCTCTCGGGCACGCAGACCCTGCATCAGGCGAGCCCTGCGCGCACGCTGGCGCGTTTTGCCCGCGACGTGGAGCGGCAGGTGGGCATCACCGTTTCGGTGGGGCTCGCGGCCAACAAATTCCTCGCCAAGATCGCCTCCGATCTCGACAAGCCGCGCGGCTTCTCGGTGATCGGCCAGAGCGAGGCGGCCGAATTTCTGGCGCCGCGTCCGGTTACCTTCATATGGGGGGTAGGGGCGGCCTTCGGCGGCAAGCTGGCGCGGGACGGCTTCTCAACCATCGGCGATCTCCAGCGCGCCGACCCCACCGACCTCGCCCGCCGCTACGGCGCGGAGGGCCTGCGGCTCTCGCGCCTCGCCTTCGGCCTCGACACGCGCAAGGTGGAGCCGGAGCGGGAGGCCAAGAGCGTCTCCGCCGAGACCACCTTCGATCGCGACATTGGCGCGCTCAGGCCTCTGGAGCAGACGCTCTATGCGCTTTCAGAGGAAGTGAGTGACCGCCTGAAGCGCGCCGGCATCGCCGGGCGCTCCGTGACGCTGAAACTCAAGACCGCCGATTTCCGCCTGCGCACCCGCTCGCGGACGCTGGAGGCGTCGACCTGCCTAGCAGCCCGCATCAACGCGGCCGCCCACGAGTTGCTGGTGAAGGAGACGGACGGGACCCTCTTCCGACTGATCGGCGTCGGCGTGTCCGACCTTGGTCCCATCGAAGATGCCGACCCCGCCGACTTGGTGGACACCACCAGCCAGCGCCTCAAGGCCACCGAGACCGCCATGGACGCGTTGCGCGCCAAGTTCGGCCGCGACGCCGTCTCGCGCGGCATCCTGCTCGACGCCACCACCGACCGCCGCAACAAGAAGAGGTGACGGGTCGCCCGTCCCGTTGCCCCCCGCCCGCCGCGCGGCGGAACGCGGAAGGCCCCAGTGCGCTTTCCTCCTCCAGGAGGACGCACCATGAACCACGTGATCGGCATCGTCCGAGAGGAAGACAGCGGATTTCGCCTGAGTTTCCCAGATTTTCCCGGGCTTCGGGCGGATGGCGAGACGCTTGCCGCGGCCGTGGGCCAGGCGGCCGAAGTGCTGGCAGAGGAGATTGCCGGCAGGGATGCCCCAATCCCGGCTCCGATCAACACGGACATGCTCGACACGGGACAGCCCGACTGGATGGGGCGCGGCATCGCCGTCCTTGTGCCATTGCCGCTTCGCGCAGCCTTGTCGCAGGCGAACGAGGCCGGCGACACTTTGCCGGACGATGTCGCGCCGGCTGAAGGGCATGTGCCCCTCAGCGGGCGGGTGTCACCGGAAGAAGTGCCGACCGACAAGGCAAAGGCTGTCGCGCGGCAGGAAACCGAGGGGGGAACCGTGGCGGCTCAGCGGTCCACGGACGATTTGTAGACCCAGCCACGCTTGTCGCCGGCCGAGACCTCGCACCAGCTCTTGCACGAATAGAGCTTTACCTTCGTGCCGCCTTCGAGCGTACCGATGGCCGAGGCCGAGCGGCGTGGACCGGAGCGCAGCGTGACCGCCGAACGGATGCGTGCGGATGTTGCGCCGTCATCGTCGGATGCTGCGGCGTCGGCGGATGCCATTTTCACAGGCCGGGGCGCCGGCAGCGGCGCGGCGGCGTCGGGCGGGGTGCCTTCGGCCACCGTCTCCGCAGCGCTTGCCGGGAGGGTGCCCTCATCCGTCTCCCCCAAGGGTTCAAGGAAGGCTGGCCGGGAAAAGTCGGCGGCCGTCGGTCCAGCCTCGGCCGGAATGGGGGCGGCCGCTTCTCCGCCTCCACCGAGAAGGGAGGCGACTTTCATGGCGGACTGGCCGTGCCCTGCGTCGGCGATGCGCTTCGGTTGAGCGGGCGTCGCGGGCTTCGTCACCGTTGTCGCCGCCGCGGCGGCAGGGGGGGAAACTTGCGCGGCAAGGGGGGCAGCTGGTGACGGCTGGGTTGGAGCGGCCGCAGTCTGGGACGTGTCGGAGCGTGGAGAAACAAGATTGTAAGCCAGCAAACCACCCATCCCGAGGATGAGCGCCGCCGCTGATACGCCGAGCACCCGCCACAGCATGAGCCCGTCGCGGCGCTTGGAACTGCGGCGGGGGCGGCTCCCGGCGCCGATGCGGGCCGGAACGGTCGGGCGCTGGTTCTGCGCGGTCTCTGTGCGATAGCGCATCGGGTATTCGGGGCGGGTGGCCTCGAAATCATCCCGGCTGCGTGCCGCAAGTCCAGGGCGAGCCATCGAATTCACCTCCCAACGGAGCCTCCCATGCCAGAACTGGCGGGGGGGCGGCGTTGAAGACACTCACGGACGAACCATCTCATGATCCGATGGTCCCTGCCGAACTCCTTGTATTCACCGCGATTTTGGATTTCGCGGCGGCTGCTGGCGCATTCGGCGCCAAGCGGCGTGCATCCTCACGCCATTTCGTAGTTGCGACCAAGTACAGCGGACCAAGTATTGCCGCAAGGTACTACCGCAATCCAGCGCGCCGGAGCTTCTTCGCCAATTGCGGCCGATATTTGCCCTTGCGGCATAACGTGCTGCGTTGCGATGGCGCTGTCCAGCCCAAGCCAGATGTTTTCGCGCATCTCCAAACTGGCTGCCGACGCATGCCGAGCGGCAAAGACGGCGCGTGCGGAAAGCTTGACCTTGCGGCATCATGATCCAGCACAGCGAGGGGGCAGACATGTTCAACCCGACCACACTCACCGGCCTGCACACCTGGATCAGCCTCATCGCCATTGTTCTGGGCATCCCCGTCACGCGCGCCTTGATGCGGGGCGAGCGCGCGGGGGCGGGGCTCACCGCAGCCTTCCTCGCCTTCGCATTCCTGACGAGCGCGACGGGCTTCCTGTTTCCCTTCGCCGGCGTGAAGCCATCCCATGTGGTGGGGGCCATCGCCGTCGTGGTGGTGTTCGTCGCGGCCTACGCGCTCTACGGCGCCGGCCGCGCGGGCATCTGGCGCGGGATTTATGCGGGCACGGCGGTGGCGAGCCTCTATTTCCTCGTCTTCGTTGCCGTCGCCCAGGCGTTTGCCAAGGTGCCCGCCCTCGCCGCCCTGGCGCCCACCCAGTCGGAGCCGCCGTTCGCCATCGCGCAAGGGATCGTGCTTCTGGCCTTCGTGGTCGTCGGAACACTCGCCGTGCGCGCCCGACCCGCCGCCGTGCCTGCCTGAGGCGTTACTTGCCCGGCACCCGCCACCACGTTTCCGGTAGCGTGCCGTAGAGCGAGGCGCGCTCAGGCCGGGCGATGCGTGTCCAACGCGCGAGCCATTGGCCGGGAGTGTGGAACAACGGCACCGCATAGGCGCCGGAGATCAGCACCCGATCCAGCGCCCGCGCAGCCGCGACATAAGCCTCCTCGTCCCGCGCGGCGATGAGCGCGGCGATGGTGGCGTCGATGGCCGGCGTCTTCGCGCCCATGTAGTTGCGGCTACCAGGCGTGTCAGCGGCGGCGGCGCCGAAATAGAAGGCCTGCTCGTTGCCGGGAGACAGGGATTGCGACCAGGCATAGGGCATCAGATCGAAATCATAGGCCTGCCGTCGGGTATCGAACTGCACCGCATCCACATTGCGGACATTGAGGGTGATGCCGGCCCGTTTCAGTTGCGCCTGCCAGGCGAGGGCGAGGCGCTCCTGGTCGCGCGTGACCACCATGAGTTCCAGCGCGAAGGGCCGTCCGCTCCCCGCCTCCACCAGCGCGCCCTTTCGCAGCACGAAGCCGGCCTGTCCGAGAAGGTCGAGCGCAGTCTTGAGCCGGGTGCGATCACGGCCCGACCCATCGGAGACCGGCGGCCGGTAGGTGCCCGCGAGCACGTCGGGCACCACCGAGCCGGGGAAGGGGGCGAGAAGCGCCCGTTCGCGGGCATCGGCGGGC
>JAYSCE010000394.1:0-4440 GCA_041915035.1 Xanthobacter sp. | reverse complement strand
AGAAGCAGGATGCCGCCTAAGCCACCCCTCTTCCGCCGATGGATCTCGCCAACATGCGGGCCAACGGTGTCCGGCACGTGAGTGTGTTCTGCATCCCATGCCATCACGAGGCGGATGCGCTGGCGGACAGGTGGGGAGATGAGGATGCCGTGCCGGGGCTGGCACGATATTTCCGGTGCTCGGCATGCGGAAACCGGAAGGTGCAGACGCGGCCAGCGTGGCACCAAAAAGGAAGGCCGCGCCCTTCATGAAACGGGCGAGACGATCGCTAGGGCCGCGTCGCGACCCACATCATGGCAACGGCGCATACCACCGCAAAGACGACAGAGGCGCCACATACGAGGAAGCCGATATCCATGCCTTCGCCATCGCAGGTTACCCAGGCGACCTGGGAAGCCTGAGCGGGAGCGTCAAGGGCCGGCTGATGGGCGCCCACCATGCGTCACTGAAAGCTGCGACAGCCCAATGGCGACACCCACGCTTACAGTCTAGCCTTCCGTTCCGATCAGGGGTAACTTTTGGCACCTCAACCATAAGTGATATAGCGCAGGGTCAGGGATCGGGGCGGTGGGGATACCTTGGAAAGACTTGCTGGCCTTCGTGAGGGAAGCTGGCCTCGTAGGCTTTTGGGCGATTGTCGCGGTCATCGGCATCATTCTTGCCATTCGTTCGCCCGCAATTATCAGTGTGCTGTTACAGCACCGCCGCGAATCCAAGCGGATCAATGCCGAACTCAAACGCAACGCGGAGCGTTTTGCACTTGAGGTTGAGGAAAAGAGGCGCAAGATGCAACGCGCGGAGGACAGAAGGGGGCGCAAATGATGTACGGATATGCGTTTCTCCTCATCGCTGCGATCATAGGAGCGACTTACGTTCGGGCCAGGATTCATCTAGTCCGGCTTCATCGGTATGAGGTAAGCGCGAACGACTTTTGGCGAAAGTCCGAGCCCTTACTGAGGGATGACGAGACGCCTCTTCCAGTGCTGGAAACCCTTGCTTTCGTGAACCGCAAAATCGTCACAGCCAAGAGTTCGTGGTCTCTAATTGCGGCCATGGTTCTCGTGAGAAATGGGCACGCTCCTGCAGTCGACAACTCGGAAATGAAGGCGTTCTTCGTGAGGCGTCCGGAGCTTGCCCCCGCTTTCTATGGCTCCGTAGCATCAGGCATGCTGGCCATTACCAATTCCAGCCTCTTCTCCGGGTTCTTTGCCCGACGGCTGATCGGAAACTTGGTCCGCCGGCATCCGGAGGTTGCTCCCGCTGTGGCAGAAAGCGTGATGCACGATCAGGGCTGTTTGGCTGCGTAATCGCGTCCGCCGCTTAAATGCAGCCGCGATCCTACTCCCCGAACTGCCCAATCAGCGACCGTGGGATATCCGCGGGCGGCCGCTTCGCCGCCCGCACTAGCGCCCTCCCCCGCCGCGCGAGCCAGGCATCCGCGACTTCCCAAATCAGCCGCACCACGTCGGCCTCGGAAAGCCTCACCTCCTCAGCCGGCGCTCCCGGACGGGTGATGGAGACGAAGGCCCCATCGCCACCCCAATCCACGAAGACGCGGGTCATGACCGCCCTGCCCGCCGCTCGGCCTCGATGGCGTCGAGCCGCCGCTGCATCTGCAGGAGGGCATCGCGCAGGCTGAAGGTGTCGCCGAATTGCTTCTTCATGTCGTCAATCTGGCGCTGAAGGGCCGCACCCTCCCGATCGAAGCTGCGCCATTTCTCCTCATGCTCCGGGCGCGGGACGATGCTCCTCTCGGCGACATTGAGGTCCGCCTCGATCCGCTTGATGCGGTCCTCGAGCACGGCACGCCGGTCGGCGAGCTCGGCACGCGTCACTGCCCGTTCCTCGAAACGGGCGACGGCCGTCTTGAGCTCGTTCGTGTCGTCCCGGATCGGCCAGTAGGCCAGGGTCCCGACCACAGTCGTGAAGGTGAGCAGGAAGCCGGCGAAGGTCACATAGAGCTGCCACTGCGGGCGCGAACGCTCGTCCATCTTGGCCGAGAGGCTGGTTATAGCCTCCCGCAGCGAGGTAGCGACACCCGTCAGTTGCTGGCTGAAGTCCGCCTTGACGCCGGTGATCTGCTGCGAGAACTCCGCTTTCTGGGCGTGGATGTCCGCGCGCACATCCCTGAAGCCCTGCTCCAGGGCGTAGACGCGCTGCTCGACCGTCCCGATATCGGGATCACGAATGGGCGCCCCCATCACGAACCCACCCGCTTCACCGCCGCCTTCGCTTTTGCTTGGCCGCTGGGGTTTGGAGCGGGAACGCCGCATTCCCGCTCCAGGTTCTCGTTATGGGACACAGCACGATCGAGCTGATCGCGGGTCATGGCGGCGATCACGGCTTCGGTGAGCATGATTGGCGCCCGCCCCCGGCATTCTTCGATCGGCGCGGTGCCCTTAGTCGTCACGTTGCACCCAGCGACGAGCACGGCGGTGCAGCTCAGCATTAGGAAGGTTGCGCACCTCTTCAATTGTGCGCTCGCGCGCGACGGCCCGGCGGACGGCATCGGCTTTCTCCTTGGCAGCCTGACGGGCGGCGCCGTGGCGCTCCCCGAGGTAATAAAGGACGTAGGCGGCAACGGCCGCGGCCTCGGCGAGCGCGACCCGCAGGCCGAAGCGCGCCCAGATGAAGACGAACCCGGCGGCGCCGGCGGCGAGCACGAGGGCCAGCCACCAGTCGCCACCGAGGATCTTGGTGGCGAGGAAGGAGACTGCCGCCGCACCGGCCGGGATGACCCAGCCGGCGGCCAGAGCCCAGGCCCAAGGCCCCGCCAAGAGGGCAGTGATGGCGCTCAACATGGCACCCACTCCCCCGCCGTGAGGTAGCCGTGCCAACGGCAACCGCCCGTGAACAGGACGCTCGGGGTGAGCGTGGGGGCATCATCCGGCCCAGCCATCTCCCAACTTGGGCCGATCTCCTGCGGGCGGATTGGAAGGTATCCCTCACGTCCGCAGCCGCAAGGGCAGCGGAAGGCGATCCCAGTCTCGCCCTTGTATCGGCGCACCTCATAGGCGCCGGGCGCTTTGCCGCCTTCTTCGTCGACATCTTCGACGCGGGTCGCGCGAACGGTGCTCATGCCGGCCCCGCATCGCGGCCGGAGCGCACATCTGCGACGGCCGCGCTCTCCGCCCGCTGGGCGAGCACATAGAGGGCGACCGCGACCCCCACCACAGCCGCGCACCACGCCCAGCCCGGCACATCACCGAGAAATGTCTTCACCGGCCCGAGCTTGTCAGCGGCATCCCCGGTCTGCCCGACCACGCCGACCGCAGCCGCCGGAGCGCCGAGAACCCATGCCCATACCCTCTGCCACCAGGAGGCCTTGGCCACGCCATCGCCTGCCTTGCGGAGGTCGCTGGCCGTCGTCTTGGCCCGGGCATCCGACACCGGGCGCGGCCCGGAGGTGGCGAGAGCCGCCGCGGTCGTCTTGTCGAGTTCGCCGGAAACCGTCAGGCCGACCGTCGCCTGAAAGGCCGACACCGCCGCCGAGGTGCGCGGCCCCCACAGCCCATCCGGCCGGCCCACCTCGGAATAGCCGAGATCCCGGAGCCGCTGCTGCAGGGCCAGCACTTCGCCCTCGGACAGCCCGTCGTCGACGTTGATGGTGGTGGCATCGGCAGCCGTGGGCGCCGGATCCGGAACCGCCACGGGA
Source organism: Xanthobacter sp. (assembly GCA_041915035.1). Classification (GTDB taxonomy): domain Bacteria; phylum Pseudomonadota; class Alphaproteobacteria; order Rhizobiales; family Xanthobacteraceae; genus Xanthobacter. Next base: position 785 of record JAYSCE010000394.1, on the reverse strand, counting down.
GGCGCGGCGGGAGCGGCAGCCTGATCGACGGCGCCGCCCGGCGAGACCCAGCCAAGGCGCTTGATCGCCGCCTTCACGCGGCGCAGCGCGGCCACCTGCTCCTTGTAGCCGTTCGGGATCTGGTCCGTCCGGACAGTGCCGACATTGATGACGCGGGCGATGGAGAGCGCGTCGTCGGCGTCTGCATAGCGGTTCAGCCCGCCGTCATCCCACTCATAGAAGGAGGGGAGCAGAATGTACCGTGGATCCAGCGCGAGGTCAGGACTGGCCACCAGGTCCACGCCCATGCGCTGCCCGTATTTGCGATAGGCCGCCTTGCCGGTCATCTGGAGCGGGCCTCGGCCTCGATAGCGGAAGCCGTCTCCGCTCGCCGGAGCGCCGTTGCCCATTCGGTTGCCGTACCACCGGTTGAACAGATCCTCCGGCCGGCCGGCATAGGACACCATCTCGGCCTTGGAGCCGAACTGTTTGCGCCCGTTGCCCTTGGCCCACTGCCCGGCGAGATTCGCGGCCGTGTAGTTCGGGTTCTCCACTAGCGTGATGAAGTAGCCCGTTTCGGAAAGGCACCGCGCGAGGAAGTGGGCGACGCGGTTCGGGTTGGTGAGGCCGAACTTGGCGAACAGGTCGTCGCCATACTTGTCGAAGGCCTCGCGGTAGGGCGCAGCAGCGTTCGGCGCCACCGCCAGAACGATGTCGATGATGCGTGCCATGGGGCACCTCTGTGGTTGCTGGAAAAGGAAAGGCCGCCCGAAGGCGGCCGTGGTAGATGGAGATGGTCCGCTCTG
>JAYSCE010000393.1:2767-4449 GCA_041915035.1 Xanthobacter sp. | reverse complement strand
GAGCACCACGTGGTGGAGCACGGCCGCCGCCGCATGCAGCACGGCCAGCACGATGACGGCATTGGCCATCAGCTCGTGGATCTCCTGCACCTGCTTGCCCAGATCGCGATTGACCGCGATGGGCGAGGGGATGGTGAAGAGCGAGAAGAAGGACACCGCGTTGCCGCGCAGGAAGGCGAGGTAGACGCCGAGCACGAGCGTGGCGATGAGCGCGAGATAGAGCAGCCCGTGGACGATGTGGGAGGCGATGGCCACCGGGCGGCTGATCTGAGCGGAGGCCGGCGGGTTGCGCCCGAAGATGCGGACGGGAATGCGCACCGCCACCAGAGCGATGAGCAGCAGGCCGACCGAGATATGGACCCACCACACCATGCCCCGCGCCGGCGTGCCGCGCGCGAAGAACTGCTCCAGATAGGTGACGCCGAACGCCGTGAACACCGCGATGGCGGTGAGCCAGTGGAGGGCGCGCAGGGCCGGCCCGTAACGGGTCAGGCTGGGGTCGACGGGCATGGTAGGGCCTCCTGTTTGGAGTCATTCTAGAAAATGGGTGGCCCGGGTCCAGCGCCAAGGCGCCGTTTTCCCTGCGGTCAATTGGCCCGGTCCTCGATGGCCTCCATGTCGTCGTCGCTCAGGCCGAAATGATGGCCGATCTCGTGCACCAGCACATGGGTGACGACGTCGCCCAGGGTTTCCTCGTTCTCCGCCCAGTAGTCGAGGATGGGACGGCGATAGAGGAACACCATGTTGGGCATCTGCCCGGTCTGGGCCACCGCCCCGCCCTGCGCCCGACCGACGCCGTGGAACAGGCCGAGCAGATCGAACGGGGTCTCGGCGCCCAGTTCGTCCAGCACCTCGTCGGTGGGAAAGTCCTCCACCTTGATGACCAGCCCCTGGCAGAGCGCGCGGAACGAACCCGGCAAAGCGGCGAAAGCCTCTTCCGCCAGCTGCTCCAGTTCTTCGAGCCCGGGGGCCTCCACATCGCGCCATCGGTTCTTCGACGGTACGCCGGTCAACGACATGCTTCCCCTCCTGCCGGTTACGTCCGCGTTACTTCATTTTGCGCTGCAACATCACGAACCGCTGAAGTCGTGGCCGGCGGTGACTTTGGCCGGCCCGGCGTCACGGACCCGTGACTTTCCTGAACACTTCGTTAACGCAAGCATCAAACGGGGTTCAGGGTGACTTGGTTAAGGAACTCTTAATCCACCTGCATCGTTGTCGGTGCAGAACGGGATCTTACGGGATCTGGGAGTTAAGCCATGCTTCGCAAGCTTGCTGTCACCGGTGCTCTGGTGTCCATCCTTGGTATCGCTGCGTTTTTCGCCCCGCACGAGGCGAGCGCGGCGCCGGTCGCGTCGGTCGTGGCCGCAGTCTTCTGAGTCAGCGGAAGATTGTGCGGGGCTTTTGTACCCCGGTCGATCACGCGATTGTGACTGAACTGGAGCCGGTTCAAAGTTGCTCGTCTCTTGGATGCAACAGCTCCGAATTGTCCTCGCAGGTGCGAAATGCGCCGCGGGGATGGGCCTTGGCGCGCCGCAGAGGCTTGCCGCTACGGAATTTCATGTGCCTGAGCGTTGCGGTCCAGCCGCCCGCCGGCGGGCCGTTCTGATTCGCGCCGAGAACTTGTGCCGGGCCGTTAGCGCCTGATGAGCGAGCGAGGCCGTGCGCCTCATTCCGTCGCC
>JAYSCE010000393.1:1568-2757 GCA_041915035.1 Xanthobacter sp. | reverse complement strand
GCACCAGTTCCTCCTCCGCCTCGGCGAGCAGCGCCTCGTTGGCATCGCCGCCCACGCTCTCGCGCCCGATCTCCAGCAGCACCGGCACAGCCAGCGGCGACACGCGCGGCAGAGGCTGATGCACGACGCGGCCGCGGATGCGCGCCAGCATCTCCCCGAGACGCTTCACGTCCAGCAGCCCGGTCGCGGCGTCCGCCCGGGCGGCGCGCAGCAGCAGGTGGTCCGGCTCGTGCCGGCGCAGCACGTCATAGATGAGGTCGGTGGAGACGGTGACCTGCCGGGAGGTCTTTTCCTTGCCCGGAAACCGCCGCTCGATGAGCCCGGCAATGACGGCGCAATAGCGGAAGGTCCGCTTCATCAGCGCGCTTTCGGCCAGCCACGCCTCCAGATCGTCGCCCAGCATGTCCTGATCGAACAGATCGTCCAGCGAGAGTCGCCGGTCGCTGATGGCCGCCCCCATGTCGCCGGCGGCATAGACGGCGAGGGCATAGTCGTTGGCGACGAAGCCCAGCGGCTTCAGCCGGGCGCGCTCCAGCCGGCGGGTGAGGAGCATCCCTAGGGTCTGGTGGGCCAGCCGCCCCTCGAATGGGTAAGTGACGAGATAGTAGCGGCCGGAGCGCTCGAAGGTTTCCACCAGCAGATCATCCCGGCCCGGCAGGCGGGACTTGGCCTTCTGCAGCTCCAGCCAGTCGCGCACCTGGGGCGGCAGCGCGGCCCAGCGCTCCGGCGCGGAGAGGAGCGCCCGCACGCCGGCCGCGAGGAAGGTCGACAAGGGAAACTTGCCGCCCGCATAGGCCGGCACCTTGGGCTCGGTGGCGGTGGTGCGCGAGACGTACACCTCATCCTCCACCAGCACTTCGTAGCGCAGGATTTCCCCAGCGAAGACGAAGGTGTCGCCGGGCACCAGCGTCTCGACGAAATATTCCTCCACCTCGCCCAGTAGCCGTCCGCCGAACCGCACCCGCCCGGCAACCCCCGTCTTCGCCGCCCCGCGCGCCGAGACGAGGCGGACCTTGAGCATGGAGGCTTCCACGATGGTGCCCACGTTCAACCGGTAGGCCTGCGCGATCATGGGATTGGCGACGCGCCACAGCCCGTCCTTGGTGCGGCGGATCTTGGCGTAGCGCTCATAGGCGCGCAGGGCGTAGCCGCCGGTGGCGACGAAATCCAGCGCCGCGTCGAAGTCTTC
>JAYSCE010000393.1:0-1558 GCA_041915035.1 Xanthobacter sp. | reverse complement strand
GGAAACGGTAGGGCGCGGCTGAGCGCACCTCGCCATAGAGCGCATCCGCCGAGAAGGGCGCCGCGCAGGCCATGCCGAGGATGTGCTGCGCCAGCACGTCGAAGGCGCCCTGCCGTTCGGGCGGGGTGTCCTGCGCGCCCGCCTTCACCGCTTCCAGCGCCGCCCGGCATTCCAGCACCTCGAAGCGGTTGGCCGGGATCAGCACGGCGCGGGAGGGCTCGTCGAGCCGGTGGTTGGCGCGGCCGATGCGCTGCATGAGGCGGGAGGCGCCCTTGGGCGCGCCCACATTGATGACGAGATCCACATCGCCCCAGTCGATGCCAAGGTCGAGCGATGAGGTGGCGACGACGGCTTTCAGCTTCCCCGCCGCCATGGCCGCCTCCACCCGGCGTCGCTGCTCGACGGCCAGCGATCCGTGGTGGAGGGCGATGGGGTAATCGAGGTCGTTGATGCGCCAGAGTTCCTGAAACAGGAATTCCGCCTGCCAGCGGGTGTTCACGAAGACGAGGGACAGCTTGTTGGCGCCGATCAGCTCGTAGATCTCGGCGAAGGCGTGCTGCGCCGTATGGCTCGCCCACGGCATGCGCGCCCGGCTCTCCAGCATGGAAATGTCCGGCGCCGCGCCGCCCGCCGCGATCACCAGATCGGCCAGCGCGGACTCGGCCGCGTCCTCATCCTGCGGCACCAGATAGCGCCTGAGGTCGTCCGGCTCGGCGACGGTGGCGGAGAGGCCGACGCATTGCAGACCGGGCGCAATCGCGCGCAGCCGGGCGAGGGCCAGCGAGAGCAGGTCGCCGCGCTTGGAGGTGACGAGGGCGTGGAGTTCATCCAGCACCACGCGCTTGAGGCCAGAGAACAGATGCTCCGCATCCTTCGAGGCGAGCAGCAGGGAGATCTGCTCCGGCGTGGTGAGGAGAATGTGCGGCGGGTCGCGCCGCTGCCGCTGGCGGCGCGAGGCAGGGGTGTCGCCGGTGCGGGTCTCGACGCGGATGGGAAGCCCCATCTCCTCCACCGGGGCTTCGAGATTGCGGGCGATGTCCACCGCCAGCGCCTTCAGCGGCGAGATATAGAGCGTGTGCAGCGGCGAGGCCGGCCGCTCCGCCTGCCAGCGGGCGAAGGGGACGGCTTCCGCGCCGGTGGCGGCTTCGCCGGCTTCGGTCATCTGGGGCGCGGCGCGCTTCCGCGCCTTCGCCTTCGGCCGGCTCAGCTCGATCAAGGTCGGCAGGAAGCCGGCCAGCGTCTTGCCCGCGCCGGTGGGGGCGATGAGCAGCACGGAGTGCCCGCTCTCGGCGGCTGCGATGAGGTCGAGCTGATGCGCGCGCGGCGTCCAGCCCCGCGCGCGGAACCATCCGGCGAACGGCTCGGGAAGGGCGGATGCCGCGCGGCGCCGGGGTTCGTCAGTCTCGCGAACGGTCTTGCCGATGGATCTGGTCGCTTTGGCCACCTGCCGAAGATAGGCACGCAGCGGCTTGGGCGCGAGCCTCCGCGCCGCTCAAGCGAACGATTCCGTCCGCGCGCGGTTCCTTCAGTGTCCTGGACCGGAGGAGTGGCTCATGAG
>JAYSCE010000392.1:0-4467 GCA_041915035.1 Xanthobacter sp. | reverse complement strand
CACGCCCACGCCGTCCTTGAGCTTGATGATGCCCTTGTCGGCGAGCAGCAGCAGCACGCGCCCGCCATTGGTGGGATCGTTGGGAAGGCCGATGGAGCTGCCGGCGGGGATGTCCTCAAACTTCTTGTACTTGGTGGAATAGACGCCGATGGGGAAGTTCACCGTGGTGCCCACGGAGACGATCTTGTAGCCGCGATCGGCGATCTGGTTGTCGAGATAGGGCTGGTGCTGGAAGGAATTAGCCTCAAGGTCGCCGGACGACAAAGCGGCATTGGGCACCACATAGTCCGAGAACTCGATCACCTTGATGTCGAGCCCCTTCTTGGCCGCCTCTTCCTTCACCTTCTCGAGGATCTGGGCGTGCGGGCCGGGGGTGACGCCGACCTTGATGGTCTCTGCGGACGCGGAAAAGGCGGCGAGGGAAATGCCGGCGGCGAGCGCCAGAGCGAGGGCCTTCATGGAAACCTCCATCTGAATTGGAAAGGATTGCGCGCCGGGGCTCAGCCGCGGCTGCGCTTGTCGAGGCGGCGGGCGAGGAGATCGCCGAGCGTCTGCACCGCCTGCACCAGGAGAATGAGCACGATCACCACCGCCGCCATCACCTCGGGCATGAAGCGCTGGTAGCCGAAGCGGATGCCGAGGTCGCCGAGGCCGCCGCCGCCCACCGCGCCCACCATGGCCGAGTAGCCGAGCAGCGACACCGCTGCGAGGGTGAGGGCCAGCGTGATGGCGGGCAGCGCCTCCGGCAGCAGCACCTTGGCGACGATCTGGATGGGGCTCGCGCCCATGGCCCGCGCCGCCTCCACCAGCCCCTGATCCACCTCGCGGATGGCGGCCTCGATGAGCCGCGCGATGAACGGCGCCGCCGCCACCGTCAGCGGCACGATGGCCGCGCTGGTGCCGATGGAGGTGCCCGCCACGAAGCGGGTGAAGGGGATGATGGCCACCACGAGGATGATGAAGGGCGTGGAGCGCGCCGCATTCACCACGAGGCCGAGGGTCTGGTTGAGCCACGGCGCCGCGAACAGCTCGCCCGCGCGGCTGGTGGCGAGGAACACGCCCAGCGGCGGGCCGATGAGGGTGCCGAGCGCGCCGGAGACGGCCACCATGTAGAGCGTCTGCTGGGTGGCGTCGATGATGAGATCGACGATGGTGGGCGGCAGCAGGCCGAAGGTGATGTCAAACATAACCGAGGACCTCCGCCGTCAGGTTGAGCCGTTCCACGGCATTGATGACGGCGCTCACGGTGGGGGCGTCGCCTGGCACCGAGACCACGATGACGCCGAACGGCGTGCCGGCGATCTCGTCCACCTGGGCCTGGATGATGTTCACGTCCACCGAGAGCAGGCGGGAGACGCGCGACAGCACCGGGTCCTGCGCATGCTGGCCGGTGAAGACGATGCGCAGCACCGCCTGGTCGCGACCCGCGCGGGGTTCGGCGGAAAGCTGCTCGGCGACGCGGCGCGGCAGGCTCTTGGCGGTCAGCGCGGCGAGGAAGGAACGGGTGGTGGGGTGGCGCGGGCGGGCGAACACCTCATAGGTGGCGCCGTCTTCCACGATGCGGCCGCCGTCGATCACGGCCACCTTGTCGGCCACCGCCTTGATGACCGCCATCTCGTGGGTGATGAGCAGCACCGTGAGGTTCAGCTCCGCATTCACCCGGCGCAGCAGCGCGAGGATCTGCTCGGTGGTCTCGGGATCGAGGGCGGAGGTCGCCTCGTCGGAGAGCAGCACGCGGGGGCGGGTAGCGAGGGCGCGGGCGATGCCGACGCGCTGCTTCTGCCCGCCGGAGAGTTCGGCCGGGTAGCGGTCGCGCTTGTCGGAGAGGCCGACGAGATCGAGCAGCGGCTCCACCCGCGCCTTGATCTCGGCGCGCGGCACGCCGGCGATCTCCAGCGGCAGGGCCACATTGTCGAAGGCGGTGCGGCGGGCCAGCAGATTGAAGTGCTGGAAGATCATGCCGATGGAGCGGCGTTCCTTGCGCAGCGCGGTCTCGTCGAGGGCGCCGATGTCCACGTCGTCCACCAGCACGCGCCCGCCGGTGGGCTTCTCCAGCCCGTTGACGAGGCGGATGAGGGTGGACTTGCCCGCCCCCGACCGGCCGATGACGCCGAGGATGGCGCCTTCCGGCACATCCAGCGTGATGTCGGAGAGGGCGTGCACCGCCGCATGACCGCGCCGGGCAGCAAAGGTCTTCGCCACCCGCTCGAAGCGGATAATGGAGCGCGCGGGCGCGGGGATGGCAGCGGGAACGGGAGACGGATCGGGGAGGGTGGGCACGGCGGCCGCCAAGGTCAGGGGGGCGTTCATGAAAGGCTCCGGCATCACCGGCTGTTCGTCAATCCGGTCCTTCGCCCGGCGCATATGCGCGGCGGTAGGGGGCGGAGGGAACAGGCGGCTCGGGAAGGGATGGGTGTCGGCGCAACCGGGACAGGGCCACGCTCTGCGCGGCATTCGGCGGTTTCACGCCGCTCCAGCGGCTGTCAGCGACACATCATCATGGTAGGGCCCATCGGTTCCGGGGCGAACATGGCGGCAATATCGTTCGTTTTATCGAACGCGTCAAGTCTGATTAAATTGATTATATTTATTGAATTATAGCCCGTCCAGCAGCCGTCGGCCCAGCCGCTCCAGCGCCCGTCCGAACACGGCAGGATCATTCAGCGCACGTGCCAGCACCAGCGCACCCTGGATGGCGAGCACCGCCTCTTCCGCCCGGTCGTCCGCTTCAGCGGCGGGGAGGCCGGCGCGGGCGAGGGCGGCGGCGAGCGCAGCACGCCAGCGGGCGAAGTAGGACGCGACCTGTTCGCCGAACCGGTCCCGCACCTCGCCAAGGGCGAACACGCCGACAAGGCAGACGCGGCGGCCGGAACGGAAATAGGCATCGGTGCGGGCCAGCATGTCCCGCACGGCGGCGGCCGGGTCGCCGTCCGCGCGCAGGGGCGCGTAGACATTGGCCTCGAACCAGCCGTCGATCTCGGCCAGCACGGCCGCCGCCATCTCCTCCTTCCCGCCGGGGAAGAAGTGATAGAGGCTGCCCTTGCCGAGCCCGGTGCGGGCGGTGATGTGGGCGAGGCTTGCCCCCTCGTATCCGTGCTCGCGGAACACCTCGCCCAGAAGGGGCAGGATGTCCGCGCGCTCGGCCACCGTTCGTGCCATCACATTCCCAGTTCGGCGAGGCCCGGATGGTCCGCCGGACGCGGGCCGAGGGGCCAGTGGAAACGGCGGTCGCTTTCGGCGATCGCCACGTCGTTGATGGAGGCTTCGCGCCGGCGCATCAGGCCCTCGGCGTCGAACTCCCACTGCTCGTTGCCATAGGAGCGGTACCACGCGCCATCGGCATCGTGCCACTCATACTGGAAGCGCACCGCGATGCGGTTTTCGTTCAGCCCCCACAGCTCCTTGATGAGGCGATAGTCCAGCTCCCGCCGCCACTTGGCGGTGAGGAAGGTGACGATCTCGGCGCGGCCGGTGAGGAAGTCCGAGCGGTTCCGCCAGCGGCTGTCCGGCGTGTAGGCGAGGGAGACGCGCTCGGGATCGCGGGTGTTCCAGGCATCCTCCGCCATGCGCACCTTCTGCGCGGCGGTCTCGACGGTGAAGGGCGGCAGCGGTGGGCGGGCCATGGGTCTCTCCTGTACCGATTAGTCAATAATGTACTGAATGGTACAGATCGCGGCACGAGTCAAGCGGCCCTCCCGTCCGGGTGGAGGGGAGGGCCGCTGGGTCGCGGGACAAAGGGTGGGCTATTCGCCGGCCGGATGGTGCAGGCCCGGCGGGATTCCGTGCCCCTCTGGCTCGTCCTTGCCGCCGATGAAGCGGCCGAAGATGCGCCCGAGGATGTGGCTGAGATCATCCATCACCGTGAACACCGCCGGCACGAACACCAGCGACAGGACGGTGGAGGTGATGAGGCCGCCGATGACCGCGATGGCCATGGGCGCGCGGAAGGCGCCGCCTTCGCCCAGCGCCATGGCCGAGGGCACCATGCCCGCCACCATGGCGATGGTGGTCATGACGATGGGCTGCGCGCGCTTGCGGCCGGCCTCGATGAGGGCGGTGAAGCGGTCTACGCCCTGGTGCATGGACTCGATGGCGAAATCCACCAGCAGGATGGCGTTCTTCGTCACGATGCCCATCAGCATCAGGAAGCCGATGACCACGGGCATGGACACCGAATTGCCGGTGATGAGCAGCGCGATGAAAGCGCCGCCCACGCTCAGCGGCAGCGAGACGAGGATGGTGATGGGCTGCAATATGTCGTGGAACAGCAGCACCAGCACCGCCAGCACCAGCATCAGGCCCGCCGCCATGGCCATGGCGAAGCCGGAAAACACCTCGGCCATGATCTCCGCGTCGCCGGCCTCCTTCAGCGTCACGCCGGCCGGCAGGTTCTGCGCGGCGGGGAGAGCCTTCACCTTGGCGAGGGCATCGCCCAGAGGCGTGTCGCCCACGAGGTCCGCTTCCACC
>JAYSCE010000391.1:0-4479 GCA_041915035.1 Xanthobacter sp. | reverse complement strand
CTCGGGGTGATGATCACCTCCGAGCGCAGGGAATTGGCCACGAAGCATTCGTCGTGGGCCTTGTCGTGCAATGCCGCCACGTCTTCGGCCGTGGGCGCCTTCTCGCCCGAGAAGACGATGGCGGGGTTGAGCGCGATGCGGGAAATCCAGGTCTTGCCCCGCTCGGTCTTGCCGAACGCGGCCATCACCTTGTCCTCGTAGACGTCGATGCAGAAGCCGCCGCGACGGGCGAAATCCAGCACGAACAGCATGTGGCAGGCGGAGAGGGAGGCGGCGAGCGCCTCCTCCGGGTCCACCGCATCGGCCTTCGACAAGGGCAGGCGGACCACGGCGGGCGAGGACGAGCCGGGCACGGTCAGCCCGTCGAACATCCATTGGTGCGCGCGGGGATAGCGCCCGTCCGTGAAGACGGCGTCGCCGCGTTCCCAGCGGACGGTGGCAATGGGGGTGTCGTCGCTCATGGTCCGCCTCCCGCTGGTCTCACAGCGTATCCAGATAGTCCTTGTAGGCGTGCTCGTTCATCAGCTCGTCGAACTCGGCGGGGTTGGAGAGCTTCAGCTTCAGGAACCAGCCCTTGCCCTCGGCATCCTCGTTGACGAGGCCGGGCGCACCTTCCAGCTCGGAATTTACCTCCACCACCTCGCCGGAGATGGGGGCATAGACCTCGCTCGCGGCCTTCACGCTTTCGACGACGGCGGCTTCCTTGCCCTTCTCCACCGCCTTGCCGATCTCGGGCAGCTCGACGAACACCACGTCGCCCAACTGGCCCTGGGCGTAGTCGGAGATGCCGACCACCGCCACGTCACCGTCGATGCGGACATATTCGTGGTCCTTGGTGTAGCGCACGGTCATGGTCAGCCCCCGGTTTTCTGCTTGCGCGCATAGCGCGTGGGTACGAAGGGAAGGGCGGTGACGACGGCGGGCAGGGCCTTGCCGCGCACCAGAATGTCGAGGCTCGTGCCGGGCGCGGCGAGCGCGGGTGGCACATAGCCCATGGCGATGGGCGCCTGCAGCGTCGGGGCGAAGCCGCCCGAGGTGACGCGGCCGACGACTTCGCCTTCGGAGGCGATCTCCGCCCCCTCGCGGGCCGGCGCGCGGCCCTCCAGCTTCAGGCCCACGCGCACGCGGGCCGGGCCTTCCTTAAGCTCGCGCTGGACGCGCGCCGCGCCGGGAAAGCCGCCCTCAAGCCGCCGCCGCTTCTGGATGGACCAGTTCAGCGCCGCCTCCACGGGGGAGGTGGAGAGATCGATGTCGTGGCCGTAGAGGCAGAGCCCGGCCTCAAGGCGCAGGCTGTCGCGGGCGCCGAGGCCGATGGCCTTCACCTCCGGCTCGGCCAAAAGCGCCGCCCAGAGCGCGGGGGCGTCTTCCGCCGCGACGGAAATCTCGTAGCCGTCCTCGCCGGTGTAGCCGGAGCGGGAGACCTCCACCGGCACGCCGTCGAAGGCGAGGGGGATGGCGGTCATGAAGTCGAGGTCCGCCGCCTCGGGGCAGTGGCGCGCCATCACCGCCGCGGCTTCCGGGCCTTGCAGGGCGAGGAGGGCCCGCTCGGGGCGCTCGACCAGCTTCACGGTGTCGGGGAGGTGGGCTTCGATGTGCGCGAAGTCGTCACCCTTGCAGGCGGCGTTGACCACGAGGATCAGCGTGCCGTCGGCGGACGGGTCCGCCGGGCGGGTGGCCATGAAGTCGTCGCGGATGCCGCCGTCTTCGGCCGTCAGCTGCGAATAGCGCTGCTTGCCGGGGGCGAGGGTCACGAAATCCGCCGGGGCGAGGGCTTCCAGCGCCCGGGCGGTGGTCTCATGGTCCGGGCCGACGAGGAGCGCCTGGCCCATGTGGGAGACGTCGAACAGGCCGGCGTGGGTGCGGGTCCAATTGTGCTCCGCGAGGATGCCCTCGGGATACTGGACCGGCATGAGATAGCCCGCGAACGGCACCATGCGGGCACCGAGGGCGCCATGGGCGGCGCAGAGCGGGGTTTCGAGCAAAGGCTCGGAATGCGAATCAGGGGGTGAGGCCAAGAGGGACTCCGGGACGAACAGCGCCAATTTCCGGGCCTGCCGAACCCCGTTCCCGGTGGTCCTGCGCGGCCCGCGCGGCGCCCCCTCTGTCTGCCGACCTGAGAGATTTCACCGCGCCTCGTGGAAGGGCACGGCTTACTCCTTCGGTGAGCCCCGCCGTGCCCTAAGGGCTTGGCCGGACTGCTTTCCAGAGTTTCGTCCCCCTGCGGCCCTTTTTGCCTGAGCGGTTCCGGGGCGGTTGCGCCTTCGGCGCCGGCACGCCTCCCCATGAGGCCGCCGGTCTCTCCCGCAGGGATCGTCCGATGTCTTGCGCTCCTTTTGCCCTTTTCGCCGGGGCATCCGGAACGCGGGTGCAGCATAGGCGTTTGCCGCCCGGCGTCAACGCAAGAGCCGGCGAGGGTAGGGAAGGCGCCCCGCGTTGACGCCGCGGCGCTGCATTCCTAAGTTCGCGCTCCTTTTCCGGAGCCTGTCATGTCCTCGTCCGAAGCCTCGCCCGCCGCCGTCGATCCCACCCAGCTCGCCGCCGAGCTGAAGGCGGTCGCGGAAACGGCCACCGCTTGGCCGTTCGAGGAAGCGCGCAAGCTGGTGGAGCGGCTGAAGAAGCGGCCCAAGGACGAAGTGCTGTTCGAGACCGGCTACGGCCCCTCGGGCCTGCCGCACATCGGCACCTTCGGCGAGGTGGCGCGCACCACGATGGTGCGGCACGCCTTCCGTATCCTCACCGAGGACAAGGTGAAGACGCGCCTTTTGTGCTTCTCCGACGACATGGACGGGATGCGCAAGATCCCCGAGAACGTCCCGGACCCGGTGGCGCTGCGCCCCTATCTCCAGATGCCGCTGACCAAGGTGCCGAACCCGTTCGGCGGCGATTATCCGAGCTTCGGCGCCCACAACAACGCCATGCTCCGGCGCTTCCTCGACACCTTCGGCTTCGACTACGAATTCGCCAGCGCCACCGAATACTATCTCTCCGGCAAGCTCGACGCCGTGCTGCTGAAGGCCGCCGAGAAGTATGATGAGATCATGGCCGTCATGCTGCCCACGCTGGGCGAGGAGCGGCAGGCGACCTATTCGCCCTTCCTGCCCATCTCGCCCATTTCGGGCCGCGTGCTCTACGTGCCTTTGAAGAACGTGGACGCCAAGGCCGGCACCATCACCTTCGACGACGAGGACGGCACGGAGACCACGCTCCCCGTCACCGGCGGCAAGGTGAAGCTGCAGTGGAAGCCGGATTTCGGCGCCCGCTGGGCGGCGCTCGACGTGGACTTCGAGATGTTCGGCAAGGACCATCAGACCAACGCGCCGATCTACGACAAGATCTGCCAGATCCTCGGCGGCACGGCGCCGGAGCATTTCGTCTATGAACTGTTCCTGGACGAAAAGGGCCAGAAGATCTCCAAGTCCAAGGGCAATGGTCTCACCATCGACGAGTGGCTGACCTATGCGAGCCCGGAGAGCCTAGCGCTGTACATGTTCCAGTCGCCCCGCTCGGCGAAGAAGCTGCACTTCGACGTGATCCCGAAGGCAGTGGACGAATATTTCAACTTCCTCGCCCGCTATCCCCAGCAGGACTGGAAGCTGCGCTTCGGCAATCCGGTCTATCACATCCATGCCGGCAACCCGCCCGACGTGGACATGCCGGTGAGCTTCACCATGCTCCTCAACCTCGCCTCCGCCTCCAACACGGAAGACGAGAGCGTGCTGTGGGGCTTCCTGAAGCGCCATGTGCCCGGCGTGTCGGACCAGACGCACCCCAAGCTGCACGAGCTGGTTGGCTACGCGGTGCGTTACTTCCATGACTTCGTGAAGCCCAACAAGGTCTTCCGCACCCCCGACGATGTGGAGCGCGACGCCCTTCAAAAGCTCGACGCGGCGCTGGCCGCGCTGCCGGCCGGCGCGAGCGCGGACGACATCCAGACCGTGCTGTATGATGTCGCCCGCCCCATCCCGCGCTACCAGGACCTCAAGGCCAAGGGCGCCACGCCCGAGCGGCCGGGCGTCTCGGTGGAGTGGTTCAACACGCTCTACCAGGTGCTGCTGGGCCTCGAACGCGGCCCCCGCTTCGGCTCCTTCGTCGCCATCTATGGCGTGGCCGAGACGCGCGAGCTGATCCGCAAGGCGCTGGCGGGAGAGCTGGCGGCGGCGTGAGGGGACCAAGAGCCGTCATCGCCCGGTTTATCCGGGCGATCCACGGTTGGTCCGGGCCGGGTCGTCAGGCAGAGCGCAGGTGGATGGGTGGATCCCCCGGATAAACCGGCGGATGACGGTGGGTGGCGCGAGGGTGGTCTGCTCTCTCTCCCGCGAGGGGAGGGGGGGCGCAGCGCCGTCATGGCGGGGCTTGTCTCAACACCGCCGTCGCCCTCCGGCTTGACCGGAGGGCCCATGGCGGGGCAGGGCGCACGCCGCCGGATTTCGCTCCCGTCACGCTGTCATCTGCGCTTTCGGCGCGATGGGTGCTCCGGTC
>JAYSCE010000390.1:0-4480 GCA_041915035.1 Xanthobacter sp. | reverse complement strand
ACTGCTCAGAGAAACGGCCGAGTCACCACGCCCAGCAGGCCGCGGAAGCGGATGCGGCCGTCGAAGGCGGCGAGGCAGAGGCATTCCCCATCGGCGTCCACGCGGGGGGAGTGGTCGATCTCGGCGTCGCACTCCACGAGGTCGCCGGGGCCGTAATGGCCGTTCGGATCACTGAAGCCGCCGCAGATCACATGGGTGAATTCGAGCCCCGCATGAGTGTGCTGGGGGATGGCGCGGCCGGGCGCGATGCGGAACAGCAGCACCTGAGCGTCCGGGTCTTCCTCCAGATGCACGAGGCCGAGCCGCACCCCCGGCGCCACCGGCACCAGACGGCCGATGCGGCGCGACGCGATGGCCGGCGGCAGCACCACGCCGGGCGGGAGCTTCAGCCCCTCGGGCAGAGGCCAGCGCCGCGCGGCGCCGGAGGCTTCCGCATGATGGAGCGCGGCGGGATTGCGGGAGACGGGGCGGGCATCGAGCCGTGCCAGCGCGCGGTCGAGCGCATCGGGCGCGAGGGCGAGGGGCTCGCAGCTATCGAGCAGGGCGCCACCAACGGACATCAACCGCGAAACCGTCGTGCGGCATTCGGGGCAGCCGTCGAGATGCACGTCGACCAGCAGGCGAGGACCAGCCGGCAGCGTGCCCGCCGCGTAGCGCAGCAGGGTCTCGGTGCCGGGATGGGTCGAAGCACTCATTTCAGGTCTTCCAGCAGGGAGCGCAGACGGTTGAGCGCAAGGCGCACGCGCGACTTGGCGGTGCCCAGCGGAATGCCCAGCTCCTGCGCGATCTGCGAATGGGGCTTCTCCTGAAAGAAGGAGAGGCGGACGATGGTGGCCTGTTCCTCCGACAGCTTGGCGAGGGCGGCGCGCACGCGGGCCTCCCGCTCGGCGGTCATGAGGATGGTCTCGCCCGAGGTCTCGTCCACCTCGTCCTCGTGGGTCTCGGCCTGATAGGTATCACCATAGCGCTCGCGGCGCTTGAGGTCGATGGAGAGGTTGCGGGCGATGGTGAAGATCCAGGTGGAGGCGGCGGCCCGCGTCGGATCGAAATAGGCCGCCTTGCGCCACACCGTCAGCAGGGTTTCCTGCGCCAGCTCCTCGGCGGCATTGGCGGAGAGCCCGCTGCGCACGAGATAGGATTTCACCCGCGGGGCGAAATGGCGGAACAGCCGGCCGAAGGCCTCGCGGTCGGCGCGGTTGGCGATGGCGACGATCATCGCGCTGAGTTCGGCGCCGCTGGCGGCGACCCGAGGCTCCGCGGGCTGGACGCTCATGGCCGTCCCCCCCACGACACGAACGCCGCCATCCGGCAGCTGTCGGGTGCGACGCGGCTTCGGCAGATCGAGGATGAGACTGGGCTCGGCGGCATTCATACTCTCGATACGCGGCGCCCGATGCGGCGGATGAGTGAAGCCGCTGCGAAAAAATCAGCGGCTCCGCCCTCCCCATGCGCGGGCTGGAACCGGAGCCTAGCCGAGCGGCAGGTCCGGCTCCAGCAACGTCAGCGTGACCGGGCTTTAGTACTCGATGACACCCTCGAGCGCGTAGTGCTTCACGCTCTTGCGGTTGGCGATCAGCTCGTCGATGGAGGGCTCGCCCTTGAGCGCGCGGGAGATGGCGAGCTTCGTCGCCTCGTAATTGGTGCGGTAGAGGTCGGCCTTGTCGAGGTTGGGGTCCTCGGGGCAGCGGGGGTCGAGCCATACCATGATGATCATGGCCAGCTCGTCCACCTGATCCTTGGGGATGATGCCCTCGCTGACGCAATCGACGATGGCGTCGCCCATGGCCGCCTGCACGACGCCACCGAGCAGGTCCACATATTCGGCGGTGTGGATGGTGGCCTTGGTGGTCATCATGGTCACCGGGCGCACCAGCTGGTTGAGGTCGCGCACCACGAACATGCGGGTGTGGCCCTGCACCTGTCCCATCATGGAGGCGAAGGCCTGACCCACCGGGCCGCGCACCGAGCCGATCAGCACTTCCGGCATGGCGTCCGTCACCTGCCCGTCCGCCGCCAGCACCGTCGCCTCGCCCGCCTTGAACCAGATGTCGCTCATCGTTTCCTCCTCGTTGGGTGGCGGCAGCAAAGCACCCGCCGCCCCGCCCGTCCAAGGCGACCCTGCGTCGCTGGTGCCAAAGGGCACTGGGGCGGCGCCTCGGGTTGAATGGCGGCGCGGGCCGTGGCACCTCTGGCGCGAGAGGGGTGCCCGCGGGCGATTCGCGCCCGCACCTGAAGGAGGGGGCGATGCCCACGCTCTTCCGCATTCTGGTGGTGCTGGCCGTACTCGGCGGCCTCGGCTACGCCGCGCTGTGGGCGCTCGCCACGCGGGTGGAGCCGCAGGAGCGGGAACTCTCCTTCACCGTCGCCCCCGAGAAGATCGGCAAATGACCGGCGCGGGCCCGGCAGCGCAGGGCCCCCTCGCGCTCTTCCTCGACATGCAGGCGGTGGAGCGAGGGGCGGGCACCAACACGCTGGATGCCTACCGGCGCGACCTGACCGACCTCGCCGACTTCCTCGCCCCCCGCGCCATCGCCGAAGCCGATACGCAGACCATCCGCGACTGGCTCGCCGATCTCACTGCGCGGGGCTTCAAGGCGACCACCGTGGCGCGGCGCCTCTCGGCCGTGCGCCAGTTCTTCCGCTTCCTTTATGCCGAGGGGCACCGCAGCGACGATCCCGCCGCCGTGCTGGAAGGCCCGAGGCGCGGGCGGCCTTTGCCCACGGTTCTCACGGTGGAGGAGGTCTCCACCTTGATCGACACGGCCCATGCGCGTGCGGCGGAAGTTCTTGCGATGGAGGGCGAGGCGGCCGGCAAGGCGCGCGCGGAGATGCTGAAGCGTCGGCGCACCGCTGCCGTGGTGGAACTGCTCTACGCCAGCGGCCTGCGCATTTCCGAACTCGTCTCGCTGCCGGCTGCCGCCGCGCGCGCCAAGGGCGACGCGATCCTCGTCACCGGCAAGGGCCGCAAGGAACGGCTCGTGCCTTTGTCCGAGCCGGCGCGGGCGGCCATGGCGGCCTATCTCGATGCGCGCAAGGCGGCGGGGCTTGAGGCGTCGCGCTGGCTGTTTCCGTCTTCCAGCGAGAGTGGCTACGTGACCCGCCAGCAGGCGGCGCGCGACCTGAAGGACCTGGCGCTGGCCGCCGGCCTCGACCCGGCCAAGCTCTCCCCGCACGTGCTGCGTCACGCCTTCGCCAGCCATCTTCTGGCGCACGGCGCCGATCTTCGGGTGGTGCAGACCCTGCTCGGCCATGCCGATGTCTCCACCACGCAGATCTACACCCACGTTCTGGACGAACGCCTGAAAAGCATGGTGCGCGACCTGCATCCGCTGGCGGATGAGTGAGGGGGGCGGGTAAGGCAGCCTTCGGCCCTTCTCCTTCGTCGCCCTCCGGCTCGACCGGAGGGCCCATCCCGCCATTTGCACACATGTCGGGCGTAGGGGAAGGCGGCGCCGTGGGTCCTCCGGTCGAGCCGGAGGACGACGCACTCAACCTCCAACATTGCTCCGTCGGCACGACGTGGGTGGCCGGGACAAGCCCGGCCATGACGGTGTGGCGAGGCGCGACGCCAGCTCGCCCCCCTCAGAACCGCGTCACCACCTCGGCCAGCGCCGGGCGGGGGCGGTCTTCCAGCTTCTGGGTGGCGGTTCCGATATAGATGAAGCCGACGAACCGCTCGAACTCGTCGAGGCCCAGCGCCGCGCGGGCGTTGGCGTCGTAGGTCGCCCATTCGGTGAGCCAGTTGGCGCCATATCCCAGCGCCGCGGCGGCGATGAGGATATTCTGGCAGGCGGCGGCGGCCGAGAGCAGCTGCTCGTATTCCGGGATCTTCACGTGCGGCGCCGCGCGCGAGACCACCGCCACCACCAGCGGCGCGCGCAGGAAACGGGCGCGCTCGTCCTCGAGCCGCTTATCGGCGATGCCGGGATCGGAGGCCGCGAGCGCCTCCGCCAGCTTCTCCCCGGCGCGGACGCGGCCGTCGCCTTCCAGCACGATGAAGCGCCAGGGCGCGAGCTTGCCATGGTCGGGCACCCGCGCCGCGATGGTGAGGATGGTGTCCAGTTCCTCCGCCGAAGGGCCGGGGGCGACGAGATCGATCACGCGCGAAGAGCGGCGGGTGGCGAGGAGGGCGATGGTTTCGGGGCTGGTATCCGGCATGGGGCAATGTTTCCGATGAAAGGCTTCGGGGCAATCTACAGAGGGGGCGCCCGCCACGGAACCGAGGGGGCGCGGCGGCAACCGGCCGCAGGCCGGGGCGGGGGGTGACTTGAATCCGCCCCGAATTTTGTGCACGTCAAGACACATGATCCGCTTCGCTCACGCCTGTTCCCGCTTCCGCCGCCTCCGGCCGACCGCTCCGGCGGCGCCGGTCCAGGCGTCGCGGAGGCCGGCCGGGCGCGTGATGCGGATGGCTGCGCTGGGTCTGTGGACCATGATGGCGCCCTTGGGCCTTGTCGCGGGCACGGGGCCGGTCGCGGCG
>JAYSCE010000389.1:0-4487 GCA_041915035.1 Xanthobacter sp. | reverse complement strand
GTGGCCTTGGCCGGCGGCGTGAACATGATGCTGGACCCCGGCCCCTTCGTCGCCTTTTCCAGCGCCAACATGCTGTCCGCGACGGGCGCCATCTACACCTTCGACGCCCGCGCCGACGGCTTCGTGCGTGGCGAGGGCTGCGGCCTTGTGCTGCTGAAGCCGCTCGCCCGCGCCGTGGCGGACGGCGACCGCATCTATGCGGTGCTGCGCGGCTCCACGGTGAACCAGGACGGCCGCACGCCGACCCTCACCGCCCCCAGCGACGTGGCCCAGACGGCCATGCTCAACAGCTTGCTGGAGCAGACCGGCATCGATCCGGAAGACGTGGGCTATGTGGAGGCGCACGGCACCGGCACGCCGGTGGGCGACCCCATCGAGGCGAGCGCCATCGGCCGCGTGTTCGGCGCGGGACGGGTGGACCGGCCGGTGCTGGTGGGCTCCTTCAAGCCCAATCTCGGCCATCTGGAATCCGCCTCCGGCATCGCCGGCCTCATCAAGATCGTGCTTTCGGCCCACCATGGCGTGGTGCCGCCGAACCTGAATTTCGAGCGGCCGAACCCCAACATTCCGTTCGATGCCCTCGGCCTGAAAGTGCCGGTGGAGCCGACCCCCTACGACGCCGAGGACGGGGTGCGCCTCAGCGTGGTCAATTCTTTCGGCTTCGGTGGCACCAATGCTTCCGTGGCGGTGGAGAGCTGGCACGGCGGCGGACGGGCCGCGAAGGCCGCGCCCGCGCGGGCGGTGCCATCCGATGATCCCGCCTTCATTCCCCTCTCCGCCAACGGCAAGCCGGCGCTCGCTTTGTGGGCCGAGGAACTGGCCGAGGCGGTGGACGATGGCGGCGCGCTCGCCGGCGTCTCCTATGACAGCCTCTCGCAGGTGCTGAAGACCAGCCGCGACCATCTCAACGAACGCGCCGTGATCCTCGCCGACCGCGCCGCACAGGACCTGCCGCATAAGCTCCGCATGCTGGCGCTCGGCGCCGACGCGCCGGCGGAAGAGGTGGAGAAGGTTGCGCCCTACATCATCACCGGCCGCGCGCGCCCGCGCCGGCTCGCCTTCACCTTCTCGGGGCAGGGCGGGCAATGGTGGGCCATGGGCCGCAAGCTCTTGACCACCGAGCCCACCTACCGCGCCTTCGTGGAGGAGTTCGACGCCGTGCTGAAGCCGTGGACCGGCTGGTCCGTGGTGGAGGAGGTGCTGAAGGAAGAGGACAAGACCCGCATCAACGATGCGGACGTCACGCAGGCCTCTATCTTCACCATGCAGGTCGGCCTCTACCGCATGTGGCGCGAGCGCGGGCTGACGCCGGAACTGCTGGTGGGCCACAGCTTCGGCGAGGTGGCCACCACCTATATCGCCGGCTGCATCGACCTCGAGACCTGCGCGAAGATCATCTACCACCGCGGCCTCATCCCCCACGGCAGCACGCGCCGCGGCGCCATGGCGACGCTGGGCGTCACCTACGACCAGCTCGCGCCCTTGCTGCCGGACGACGGCAGTGTGGTGGTGGCGGCCTATAACGGCCCCACGGCGCAGACCATCTCCGGCATGGAAGCCCCCGTGGATGCCGTGCTCGCCGAGGTGCGCCGGCTGTTCCCGGATGTCACCGCCCGCCGCCTCACCATGGATTTCGGCTGGCATTCGCCCCACCTCGACGATTGCGAGGCGAAGTTCCGCGCCGGCCTCGGCGAGATCGACTGGAAGCCGCCATCCATTCCCATCGTCTCCACCGTCACGGCCATGCTGGAGACGCGCTTCGACAGCGAATACTGGTGGCAGAACCTGCGCCAGCCGGTGAACTACAAGAAGGCCATCGATTTCTGCCTCGACCTCGGCATCGACGCCTTCCTGGAGCTGGGCCCGCACCGCACGGTGACGCCGCTCATCCACGGCATCTCGCAGGAGCGCAACGCGTCCGTGGTGGCCGTGCCCTCTCTGGAGCGGCAAGGCGATGATCGCCTCGTCATGGCCCGCTCCATGGCGAGTCTTTATGTGAACGGCGTCGCCTTCGACTGGACCGAGGCGGCGAAGGATGCGCAGGCCGACGCCCCCGCCCGCGCGGAGCATCTCGCCCTGCCGCGCCGTCCGTGGGCCAATGAGCGGCTGGTGCAATTGCCGCTGGAGGCGAAGCACTTCCTCTTCGACTCCGACCGCCACCCGCTGCTCGGCTGGCGCGAGAGCGGGCCGGAGCCGGCCTGGACCAACGAGATCACGCTCAAGAGCCTGAAATATCTCGCCGACCACCGCCCCGGCGGCGACTGCCTGTTCCCCACGGTCGGCTACGTGGAGATGATGACGGCGGCGCTGCGCGAGCTGTTCGGCGCGGCCCCGGTGGAACTGCGCGACTTCAAGATCATGGAGGCGCTCTCCATCGGCCCCGACGACGTGGTGCTGCTGCGCACGTCCTATGATCCCGTCACCAATCGCCTGCGCATCTCCTCGCTCAAGCGCGACACCGACGAGGACTGGCGTCTGCGCGTGGAGGCCTATGGCTGGCAGCACGCCTTCACGCTGCCGAAGGCGAAGTTTGATCCAGCGGTGCTCGCCGGCACCCCGGCCATCACGCGGGAGGATTTCTACCGCCTCACCGCCCGCCACGGGCTTGATTACGGCCCCACCTTCCAGGCGGTGGAGGCCCTGTGGCTGCCCGGCCCCCGGCATGCGGTGGCGCGCATCGTCAGCACCGAGGCCGCGCGACGCACCGGCTTCGTCGCCTTCCCCGGCCTGTTCGATTCCGTGCTCCAGGCCGGCCTGGTGGTGGACGACGTGGACGCGGGCCTCTGGATCCCCGGCGAGCCCTTGCCGGAGATGGAGGAGGTGGAAGGCAAGTATCGCCTCATGCTCCCCATCGGCATCCGCAAGGTGATGGTGGCCGGCCCGCTGCCGAGCGAGGTGATCTGCGAGTTCTTCACCGATCCGCGCGACGACACCGGCATCTATCGCGTCTACGCGCTGGACGGCACGCCGCTGCTCGCGGTGGAGAACCTTCAGGTGAAGACGCTCGGTGCGCTGAAGGCGTCCACCGGCGAGGGCGCGGTCGTCATCGACGAGACCTACGAGAGCGACGCGGACAAGCCGCCGGCCCCCCTGCGCACCGGCCGCTGGCTGCTGGTGACCGGCGACGCCGCCGAGACCGCCCCGCTCGCCACCGCGCTTGAAGCGCAAGGCTCCACGGTGGAGACCCTGGACCCGACCCCGCTCTTCGCCATGGAGGCGGATGCCTTCACCGCGCAGGTGGAGGTCATGCTCACGGCGCCGGAAGGCCTCGCCGGCATCATCTATGCCGCCACCGCCGGCACCCACCTTCCCGACGCCGAAGCGCTTTCGACCGAGGCGCTGCTTGCCGCCGTGGAGCCGGCGACGAACGGTCTCGTCACCATCGGCAAGGCGTTGGACCTGCTGCGCACCGCAACCCTGCGGCCCACCCTCGTGGTGCTTGGCCGCGCTGGGCGGCGAGTGCCGGGCGACGGGGCGATGAGCACGGACGGCCTCGCCGATGCGCCGCTCCTTGGCCTCACCCGCACCATCGCCAATGAATGCCCCGAATTCGCCGTCCGCCATGTGGACGCGGACGCCGCCGCCTTCGCGGCCGGGGCGACGCTGGCCCAGGCGGTGGCGGAGGAGAGCGCGGAGGCGGAGATCGTGCTGCGCGGTGCCGGCCGCCTCGTGCCGCGCCTGCGCCAGAGCGAGCTTGCCGCCCAGGCGCCCAAGCACCGGGTGATCGCGGCCGGTACAGACCGCTCCAACTTCACCGTGACGATGACCCAGCCCGGCGTCATCGACAATGTGGTGCTGCGCGAATGCCGCTATCCGACCCCCAAGGTGGGCGAGGTGGTGGTGGAGGTCGCGGCCGTGGGCCTCAACTTCCGTGACATCATGGCCGCCACCTCCATCCTGCCGGACGAGCAGGACGGCGAGGGCGCGTGGTGGCGCAATCTGGGCCTCGAATTCGCCGGCACCATCCAGGTGGTCGGCGAGGGCGTCACCGGCTTCAAGCCCGGCGACCGGGTGATGGGCATGGGCAAGGGCTTCCTGCGCCGCTTCGCCGCCGCCGACGCCCGCTTCCTCATGCATGTGCCCGACAGCGTGGAATTGAAGGACGCGGCGACCCTGCCGGCCGCCTTCATGACCGCGCATTATTCTCTGGTGGACATCGGCCGCCTGCTGCCGGAGGAGCAGGTGCTGGTGCATCTCGCCACCGGCGGCGTCGGCCTTGCCGCCATCCAGGTGGCGCGCAACATCGGCGCGGAGATCCTCGCCTCCGCCGGCTCGGACGCCAAGCGCGACCATCTGCGCGCGCTGGGCATCGTCCATGTGATGAACTCGCGCAGCCTCGAATTCGCCGAGGACGTGCGCGCGGCGACAAGCGGGCGCGGCGTGGACGTGGTGCTGAACGCTCTTTCGGGCGCCGGCATCGACAAGGGGCTGGAATGCCTCGCGCCGTTCGGCCGCTTCGTGGAGATCGGCAAGCGCGATCTCGCACA
>JAYSCE010000388.1:0-4503 GCA_041915035.1 Xanthobacter sp. | reverse complement strand
GAACAGGATCTCGCCCGGCTGGAGAAATCCGCCGACAGCTGGACCGAGGGCGACAAGGCCCACGCCAAGCGCCTGCAGCGGGTGATCGACGCCGGCGCCGAGGCGCGGGCCGCCCTCGACAAGCGCAAGGTGGCGCGGCGCAAGTTCGGCGTCTCCTCGAAGAACAAGCCGCGCATCAACGCGCTGAAGGATCTGGCGGCCTGCGATCAGACGCGCAAGCCCGAGGGCTTCAACGCGGACCCGCGCGCCTTCGCCTGCCTGACCCATACCATCCGGTTCCGGCGCAAGCCCGACCCGGAATGCCCCGACCCAGAGGCGGTGCGCCTCGTGCCCTTCGCCGAGGCAGTGAAAGGACACAGACGCGAGGACTTCATCACCAAGGTGCTGCCTGTCGCCTATGACAAGGATGCCAAGGCGCCCCGCTTCGAGGCCTTCATGGCGCGCTTCCAGCCCGATGAGGCCACGCGCAAATGCGTGCAGACGGGCGCCGGGCTCGGGCTGCTCGGCCTGCCGGTGCAGAAGGTGTTCTTCCACTACGGCAACGGCGCCAACGGCAAGAGCGTGTTCCTGGAGACGCTGGTGCGCGTGTTCGGCGCCCTCGCCTCCTCCCTGCCCACCGAGGCCATCATCGGCACCAACGACAAACAGGGTGGGGCGGCATCGCCGGAGCTGGCGCGGCTTTATGGCGTGCGCTTCGTGCGCATCCTCGAATTGCCGGCGAACGCGCCGCTGAAGGAAGAGATCATCAAGAAGCTCACGGGCGGCGAGGCCATCCCCGTGCGCAACCTGTTCAAGGGTTTCTTTGAGTTCCAGCCGGTGTTCATCGCCCACATGTCGGGCAACGGCTATCCGCGGATTGACGGGACCGATAACGGCATCTGGCGGCGCATCGCGGTGATCCACTGGCCGGTGACCCTGACCGAGGAGGAGCAGCGCGACTTCGAGGAGGTGGTGAGCGAGCTGGTGGCGGAAGGCCCCGGCATCCTCAACTGGCTCATCGAGGGCGCCCTCACCTACCTGCGCGAGGGGCTGGTAATCCCGGCCTCCGTCCGCGCGGCGACGCAGGAATATCGCGACGAGATGGACGTGGTGGGGCTGTTCCACCAGGACTGTGTCGAGCGCGCGGACGGCGAGCATGTGACCGCGCGGGCGATGTATGTCGCCTATTCGACGTGGTCGGTTGAGAACGGCCGAAAGCCGGTCAGCGAGACTAAGTTCGGCCGGGACATGAAGCGCAAGCAGGCCTACGGCCGCATCAGCAACGGCATGCAGGTCTATCGCGACTGCCGCCTGCACAACGTCCCCCAACGCTCTGACGTGCCCCGCAGCCCCTACGACGAGGACTAGGGGCATCATGACCCGTCGAGAATGACGGGTCATGATGGGTTGATGATGGGTCTGCGCGCGACCCATCATGGGATAATCTCAAGACTTTTCATGCATTTAACGTGGCCATGATGGGTCATGATGGGTTTGCGCCCGCGTATACTATGCGCAAGGGGGTTGAGGGGCGTCTAATTGACTGAGAGAAAATCATACATATGCGTGTACAAAACCCATCATGACCCATCATTCTGCGTTTAATATATTGATTTATAATGAAATTATCCCATGATGAGTTGATCTATAACCCATCATGAAGTCATCATAACTCGTCATTGGAGGGTTGGATGGACCGGGTAGACATCGAAGCCCTGGTAGATTGGGCCTATCGGGTGCAATGCGTGGACCGGGTGGTGGGGGCGGTGACCCGGCGCGGCCCGTCTGGGATGCGTTCGGGGACCAATGTGATGGTGACCGTCGCCGTGCTGGGCACGAAGATTGACCGCTCCCCCGCCTTCCTCGCCGACATGGGGGCGACGGCGCAGGACGATGCGTTCGTGATCCACGATGCCGTCATGCGCCTGCCGTCCGAGGCGTTCGGGTTGGTCGTCGCTCACGCCAAGGGGGGCAGTCGGCCGCCGTGGCACGGGCTCGATGCGGAAACGCTGGTGGCGGACACGGACAAGCGCGGTCGGGTGCGCGTCATGCTGGGCACGGATCGTCGGCCTGTCGCCTGCTGCCTGCGCCACCGGGTTGACCCCGCCTTGGTGGAGTTCAGCCGGGCGCAATACATCGTCTGGTGGGAGGCTCTGTCCGCCCTCGCGGAAGAGCTTCGGGGCCAGCTGGTGGACAGCGATCCCCTGCCCCCGTCCGCCGCCCGCGAACCCTGGCTGCTGCCGCCTTTGGTCTACGTCGAGGAGCGTTTCGGAATGCCGCTTGACACTGCGACGAGAATTTGACTACCTTCAACCACACATAAACAGCTCTAGAGCCCCGCCGGCACCCGCCGCGCGGGGCTTTTGCTTGGCGCTTACTGTTGTGTTGTAAGCCCGAAACCCTGTCGCGACCGGCGTTTGCACCCCCCTTCTTGGGTCCTTCCCCCGCCCCAACGTATACGGGCGGACAGGGCGCGCGGGGGGGCTCGTGGGGTGGTGATTTGGGAAGGCTGAAGTTCACGCCGGAGGGTGAAGTTTCGTGAAAACGATCATCACCAAGGGTGAATTCGCGAAGCTGAAGGGGCGGGCGCCCTCGGCCATCTCCAACTGGATCGCGGACGGGCGCATCACCCCGGCGGCGCTGGTGGGGTCCGGCGTGCGGGCGCGGATCTGGGTCGAGCAGGCGGAGCGCGATCTGGCGCGCAACCTCGACCCATCGCAACAGATCGCGCAGGACCGGCCGGTGTCGATGACGGCGCCAGCCGGTGGAGCGGGTGCAGCGGCGCCCGACGCCTCCCCGGCGCCGCTGCCAGCCCCGGCCGAAGACGAGGACCTGCGGCGGCGGCGGCGGGCGGACGCGGAGAGCGCCGAGCACCAGGCCGAGCTGCTGCGCATGAAGCGCGAGCGCGAGGCCGGGCGCTGGGTCGAAGCGGCGGACGCGCAGAAGCGCTTCAGCGCCGAGCTGGTCAAGTTCGTGACCGAGGTGGAGACGTGGGCGGCGCAGAAGCTGGCCCGCACGCTGGCGGAAAAGCACGGGCTTGATTGGCGCACCGTGTCGGCGGACGTGCGGGCATCGTGGCGGGAGTTCCGGGGGGAGAAGGCGGACGCGGCAGGGACCGCGCGCGGAAGCCGCGACGGGCGCGGCGATGATGACGGAGACGGGGCGCCGGCCGCGCTCCTGTGAGGGCTGGGCATGTCGTTCCTGGTGGACCCCGACGACCTTGTCGCCTCGGTGTTCGCCACGGTTCTGCGCCCGCCGCCGCCGCCGGACCTCAACGCCTGGGCGGAAGAGAACATCGCGTTCGGCCGGGAGAGCCCCTTCCCCGGCCGCTACAGCCGCAAGACGCTGCCGCTGGCGGAGCGCATCCTCGAAGTGCTCGGGCCGGACCATCCGGCCCGCGTGGTGACGCTGATGGGCTCCGCGCAGGTGGTGAAGACGACCATCGGGCAGATCTTCGTCGCGGGCTGCATGGATCTCGATCCGTGCGATATGCTGTATGTCCACCCCTCGCACGACAATGCGCTTCGGTGGGCGCGCGGCAAGTGGCGCCAGATGCGCAACCAGTCGGAGGCGCTCAAGCGCGTGTTCGGCGGCGAGAAGTCCCGCGACGGCACCGACAATATGCTCTACCAGGAGCGCCGCGACGGGCGGGGCTCCCTGCTCATCACCGGCGCCAACAGCCCCGCCTCCCTGTCGATGATCACCGTCTCGCGGCAGGTGCAGGACGATCTGGCGAAGTGGGAGCCGAACGCCGGCGGCGATCCCGAGTGGCAGGCTGATTCGCGCTCGGCGAGCTTCGATCAGGCGAAGATCCTGAAGCTCTCGACGCCGCTGTTCGCAAAGACGTGCCGCATCACGCGGGCCTATCGCGCCGGGACGCAGGAGCGCTGGCACGTGCCCTGCCCGCACTGCGGGCACGAGCAGCCGCTGGTGTGGGAGAACTTCCTCCCCTCCATCGAGGCGGAGCGGCCGGAAGCGGCGCACTTCACCTGCGTCGGGTGCGGGTGCGCCATCGAGCACCGGCACAAGAGCGAGATCGTGGCGCGCGGCCGGTGGGTGGCAGACAATCCCTCGGCCCGCCAGCCATCGTTCCATGTGTGGCGGGCCTATTCCCCGGCTCGCGACTGGACCTCCATCGCCGATGACTGGCTTCGCGCCCACGGCGACCCGCACGCCGAGCAGACGTTCTTCAACGATGTGCTCGGCCTTCCCTATGACCGCGCCGCCGAGGCGCCGCCATGGGAAGAGATCCGCGACCGGGCGAACGCTGGCGATCTGGAGCGCGGGCGGGTGCCGGTGGGCGGGCTGCTCATGGTGGCTGGGGTAGACTGTCAGGGCGACCGCGTGGAAGTCCACGTGAAGGCCATGGGCGAGGGCCTGCGGCGCTGGACGGTGGATTACCTCGTGATCCCCCACCACATCGCCACGGTGGAGGCACAGGCCGAGCTGGACAAGATGCTGGCGCAGACGTGGCCGGACCATTTCGGGCGCCGCCGCGCGCTCGACATGCTGGCCATCGACGGC
>JAYSCE010000387.1:0-4508 GCA_041915035.1 Xanthobacter sp. | reverse complement strand
CCGGAGAGCATGCGCTGCCACGCGCGCGGCGCGGCGCCGGCGCGGGGACGGGCGGCTTTGGGAACGGTTTTGGCGGGGACGTCAGGCTCGGTCACGAATCGCGTGCTCCTCGGATCGGGGAAAGGTAAGCTCCGGCCGAAACGCCACAAGCCGCCCGTCACGGGTGGACGCCGCCCATTTCGGTCCGAGATTCGCCATGTCCGACACCCTTGAGAGCGAGACCCCGGCCACCCCCCGCGTCGAGGTGCGCCCGACGCTCGCTGCCAGCGCTGCCGTGTTCCGCGGCCCCCTCGTGCTGCTCGCCCGCCGCGCCGCCAATCCCGGCGCCGGGCTGTGGAGCCTGCCGGGCGGGCGCGTCGAGCCGGGCGAGACGGTGGCCGAGGCCGCCGTGCGCGAAGTGATGGAAGAGGTGGGGGTTGAGGCCGAGATCGTCGGCCTTGCCGCCGCCCGCGATATCATCGTCCGCAACCGCGAGGGGGAGCTGAAGGCCCATTTCGTGGTGCTCGCCCATGCCGCCCGCTGGCGCGGCGGGGAGCCCATGCCGGGCGAGGAGGCCGCCGAGGTCGGCTGGTTCCGGCCCAACGAGGTCGCCGGCCTCACCACCACCGAGGGACTTGCCGAGGTGGTGGCCAAGGCCGCGCTCCTGATGGGCGAGATGTGAGCCGCGGGTTCGCCGCCCCCTTGACCCCGCGCCCCCTGGGCCGCAGGAGTGGCGGTGGAACCATGCTGATGCGCGCCCTCTCTCTCCTTCTCGCCGCCGGCCTCGTGCTCGCCGGCCCCACCGCGTCCCGCGCCGCCGGGCCTACGGAAGGCGCGCCGCCGCCCTATGACGGCGATCTGATGCGGCTCGCGGAGATCCTCGGCGCCCTCCATTACCTGCGGCCCTTGTGCGGCGTCACCGCCGAGGCGCAGCGCTGGCGCAACGAGATGCAGGCGCTCATCGATACCGAGCAGCCCTCGGACGCCCGCCGCTCCAAGATCATCGCCAGCTTCAACCGCGGCTATTCCAGCTATGCCGAGGTCTATCGCAGCTGCACGCCGGCCGCGCGGATGGCGGTGGATCGCCAGCTCGACGAGGGCGGGCGGCTCACTCACGAAATCGTGGTGCGGTATGGGGGGAATTGACCCCATCCGTGTTAACCTTTTGGTCAGAACTCGCCTGAATCCCCCAGCGTGAAGTGCTAGATATCCGGTGCGCCGTTCGGTTCTGCGGCGCGGAGGCAGCCCATCGTGTCCACCTTGACCAACCCCGTCATCGACCTGCCCGAAATCTCAGACATGGCCGCCGATGACCGCCACGCCGCCCTGACCTATCTGAACGATGCGTGGGTCGAGGCCGTGCGCGAAGGGCTGGATGAGGACTGCCTGGTGCAGGCCGCGCTCTTCACCGCCTTGCGCAGCCTCGTCGCCACCTATGGCGAGGCCGCCAGCTCCGAATATATGGCCCGCGTCGCCGAGCGCGTCGCCGCCGGCGAATACACCGTG
Source organism: Xanthobacter sp. (assembly GCA_041915035.1). Taxonomy (GTDB): domain Bacteria; phylum Pseudomonadota; class Alphaproteobacteria; order Rhizobiales; family Xanthobacteraceae; genus Xanthobacter. Next base: position 3,023 of record JAYSCE010000387.1, on the reverse strand, counting down.
GTCAGCCGCTCGCACTGAGCGGCGCGGCGAGCCCCCTCGCCGAGCCTTTATTTTCGTCGCATTCCTCCCGCCGGGCCTCTCGCGAGCGCCCGGTTTTTCTTGTGCGGTGGACATAAAAGAAAACCGGCGCCCCGAGGGACGCCGGCCTGGTGGGGTCGTTCGTGTCAGGCGGAATAGCCTCAGGCCGCGTCGCGCTTGTTCTGGCGGTTGCTGATGAGGTCTTCCACCACGCCGGGATCGGCCAGCGTCGAGGTATCGCCGAGGCTCTCGAACTGGTCTTCCGCGATCTTGCGCAGGATGCGGCGCATGATCTTGCCCGAGCGGGTCTTGGGCAGGCCCGGCGCGAACTGGATGAGGTCCGGCGAGGCGATGGGGCCGATCTCGCGGCGCACCCAGGCCACCAGCTCCTTGCGCAGCTCCTCGGTGGGCTCGACGCCGTCCATCAGGGTGACATAGGCATAGATGCCCTGGCCCTTGATGTCGTGCGGGAAGCCGACCACGGCGGCCTCGGACACCTTCGGATGGGCGACGAGGGCGCTTTCCACCTCCGCCGTGCCCATGCGGTGGCCGGAGACGTTGATGACGTCGTCCACGCGGCCGGTGATCCAGTAGAAGCCGTCCGCATCGCGGCGGCAGCCGTCGCCGGTGAAGTATTTGCCGGGATAGGTGGAGAAGTAGGTCTGCTCGAACCGCTCATGGTCGCCATAGACCGTGCGCATCTGGCCCGGCCATGAGTCGGCGATCACGAGGTTGCCCTCGCAGGCGCCTTCCAGCACGCCGCCGGCCGCATCCACCACTTCCGGCTGGACACCGAAGAACGGACGGGTCGCCGAGCCGGGCTTGAGCTTCGTCGCACCGGGCAGGGGGGTAATGAGGATGCCGCCGGTCTCGGTCTGCCACCACGTATCGACGATGGGGCAACGGCCCTCGCCGACCACGTGATAGTACCACTCCCAGGCTTCCGGATTGATCGGCTCGCCCACCGAGCCGAGCAGGCGCAGGGAGGCGCGCGAGGTCTTCTTCACCGGCTCCTCGCCCGCCTGCATCAGCGAGCGGATGGCGGTGGGGGCGGTGTAGAAGATCGACACCTGATGCTTGTCGATCACGTCCCAGAAGCGGGAGACCGACGGATAGTTCGGGATGCCCTCGAACATCAGCGTGGTGGCGCCGTTCGCGAGCGGGCCATAGACGATGTAGGAGTGGCCCGTCACCCAGCCCACGTCGGCGGTGCACCAGTAGATGTCGCCGGGGTGATAGTCGAAGACGTACTGATGCGTCATGGACGCATAGACGAGATAGCCGCCGGTGGTGTGCAGCACGCCCTTCGGCTTGCCGGTGGAGCCGGAGGTGTAGAGGATGAACAGCGGATCTTCCGCGTTCATGTGCTCCGCCGGGCACTCGTCCGTCACCATGGCGGCGGCTTCGTCGTAATAGACGTCGCGGCCGGGGACCATGTCCACCTTGCCGCCGGTGCGGCGCACCACGATCACATGGTCCACGCCGCCCTCGATCTGGCTCACGGCCGCGTCCACATTGGCCTTCAGCGGCACCTTGCGGCCGCCGCGCAGGCCCTCGTCGGCGGTGATGACGACCTTCGAGCCGCAGTCGGCGATGCGCCCGCCGAGGCTGTCCGGCGAGAAGCCACCGAACACGATGGAGTGAATGGCGCCGAGCCGCGCGCAGGCGAGCATGGCGAACGCCGCCTCGGGGATCATCGGCAGGTAGATGGTGACGCGGTCGCCCTTCTCCACGCCGCGGTTGCGCAGCACGTTGGCGAGCTTGTTCACCTCAGAGGACAGCTCACGATAGGTGATCTTGCGGCTCTCGTCGGGGCTGTCGCCCTCCCAGATGATCGCCACCTGGTCGCCGCGGGTCTCGAGGTGCCGGTCCACGCAATTGTAGGCGACGTTGGTCACGCCGTCCTCGAACCACTTGATGGAGACGTGGCCGGGATCATACGAGGTGTTCTTCACCTTCGTGTAGGGCGTGAACCAGTCGATCCTTTTGCCGTGCTCGCCCCAGAAGGCGTTCGGGTCGTTGACCGAGGCGGCATACATGGACTGGTAGTGCGCGTCGTCCACATAGGCTTTCTGAGCCCACTGGGACGGAACGTCATAGACCTTGTCGGACATTCTTCTGCCTCCCTCGCGCGGACCGCTTTGGCCGCTGTCCATCATTCACGGCGGTACCCGCCTTGGTTGGGGCGGATTATGCTGAGCACCTCGACGCTTCACAAGGCACCGCCGGTCAAGACTTTGGGCTCATAGCCCTTGGTTGGTCCCGTTTACGGCAACGGCCTGCCTGGCATCGCGTGCACCGCCATGCCGCAGTCCGGGCTGCTCCCTCGGTCGTCCCGGCGGGCGTATAGACGGGGACCCGCGATCGTCCGCAGGACCCCTCTCAAGGAAACGCCCGATGGACCTCTGGACCCGTCTTCTCGTCCTTCTTGCCGGCCTGTTCGGTGCGGCCGGTGTCGCGTCCGCGGCTGCTGCGGCCCATGTGGGCGGGGGCACCAACCTCGAGACCGCGTCGCACTTCCTGCTGTTCAATGCCGCGGCACTGGCGGCGCTGGTGGCCCTCGCCCTTCAGCTCGCCCGCGGGGGCGTGCTGCTGAAGGTAGGGGCCAGCGCCATCGCGCTCGGCACGCTTCTCTTTTCGGGCGATCTGGCGTCGCGGGCCTTGATGGACGTCAAGCTCCTGGGCGGAAGCGCGCCGTTCGGCGGCAGCCTGATGATCCTCGGCTGGCTGATGGTGGCGGCGACCGCGCTCCTCGCCCGGCGGCACTGAGGGCGGATCAGGACGTTCGCGCGGCGGCGCGGGTCTCGGCCCGGTCGATCAGTGCGTCGAGCTGATCCGCGCCGTCGAGCGCGAGGTGGACGGGCAGGGGGGCGATGTTCGCCCCGCGCGCGATCTCTGGCTCAAGACGCGCCAGATCCTTCTGCGTCGTCACCAGCCGCGCCCCGAGGCGCGCGGCCTCCGCCGCGAGGCGGGCGATCTCGTCGGGCCGGTAGGGGTGGTGGTCG
>JAYSCE010000386.1:0-4510 GCA_041915035.1 Xanthobacter sp. | reverse complement strand
CGAAGGCAGGATCTCGGGGCGGGGCGCCGGCTCCTCGTAGGGACGGCGGTATTCCGGCGCCTCGTCGCCCAGTTCCTTGATGGGCAAGTCGGCTTCCACCAGGCCCTTGTGCTTCACCACGAAGCGCAGGGTATCGGTGGTGTGGCCGACGATGGCGAAGTCGAGGCCCCATTTGCGGAAGATGGCTTCCGCCTCGTCTTCCTTGCCGTCGGCGATCACCATGAGCATGCGCTCCTGGCTTTCCGACAGCATCATCTCGTAGGCCGTCATGCCGGTTTCGCGGCAGGGCACGGCGTCGAGGTTTAGCTCAACGCCCAGATCGCCCTTGGCGCCCATCTCGACGGCGGAGCAGGTGAGGCCGGCGGCGCCCATGTCCTGGATCGCCACCACGCAGCCCGCCTGCATGATCTCGAGGCAGGCTTCCAGCAGCAGCTTCTCGGCGAAGGGGTCGCCCACCTGCACGGTCGGGCGCTTCTCCTCGGCGTCGGCGCCGAACTCGGCCGAGGCCATGGTGGCGCCGTGGATGCCGTCGCGGCCGGTCTTGGAGCCGAGATAGACGATAGCCCGGCCGACGCCGGTGGCGGCCGCGTAGAAGATCTCGTCCGTCTTCGCGAGGCCGACGGCCATGGCGTTGACGAGGATGTTGCCGTTGTAGCGCTTGTGGAAGCCCACAGAGCCGCCCACCGTGGGCACGCCGAAGGAGTTGCCATAGCCGCCGATGCCGGCCACCACGCCGGCCAGAAGGCGGCGGGTCTTCAGGTTGTGGCAGTCGCCGAAGCGCAGGGCGTTGAGCGCCGCGATGGGACGCGCGCCCATGGTGAACACGTCGCGCAGGATGCCGCCCACGCCCGTCCCCGCGCCCTGGTAGGGCTCGATGAAGGAGGGGTGGTTGTGGCTCTCCATCTTGAACACGACGGCGAGGCCGTCGCCGATGTCCACCACGCCGGCATTCTCGCCCGGCCCCTGGATCACGCGCTTGCCGGTGGTGGGCAGGGTGCGCAGCCAGACCTTGGAGGACTTGTACGAGCAGTGCTCGTTCCACATGGCGGAGACGATGCCCAACTCCGTGATGGACGGCTCGCGGCCGATCAGCTTAACGAAGTGATCGTACTCCTCCGGCTTCAGCCCATGCTCGGCGACGAGTTCCGGCGTGATGCGGGGGGTGTTGGGAATGAGGTTCACGGGCGTCGATCCGAATTGGGGCCGCGGCTCACGCCGCCTTGAGGGCGCCGGCGAGGCTCTCGAAGAGGCCGCGTCCGTCGGTGGGGCCGATCTCCGGCTCGATGTAGTTTTCCGGGTGGGGCATCATGCCGAGCACGTTGAACTTCTCGGAATAGATGCCGGCGATCCCGTTGATGGCGCCGTTGGGGCCGTCCGTCTCGTCGATCCGGCTGTCGGGCCGGGCGTAGCGGAAGGCGACGCGGCCTTCGCCCTCGATGCGGGCGATGGTGGCCTCGTCGGCGGTATAGTTGCCTTCGCCATGGGCCACCGGGATGCGGATCAGCTCACCCTTGCGATAGGCCTTGGTGAAGGGCGTGTCGGCCCGCTCCACCCGCAGCAGCACTTCCCGGCAGACGAAACGCAGGCGCGCGTTGCGCACCAGCACGCCGGGCAGCAGCCCCGCCTCGCACAGGATCTGGAAGCCGTTGCAGATGCCGAGCACCAGGCCGCCGCGGGCCGCATGGGCGCGCACCGCATCCATGATGTTCGCCCGCGCGGCAATGGCGCCGCAGCGCAGATAGTCGCCATAGGAGAAGCCGCCGGGCAGGACCACGAGGTCCGTGCCCTTGGGCAGCTCGTGCTCGGCGTGCCACACCACCTGGGGCTTGGCGCCGGCGACGAGCCGCAGCGCGCGCACGGCGTCCTGCTCACGATTGGAGCCAGGGAAGAGGATGACGGCTGGTTTCATGATCTCTCAGTGGGTGCCGACGCGGCCGGGCCTGCGTGCGATGCGATCGAGCCGCGCGTCACGGCCCGCGTGCATGCCGTATATGGTGTTCATGTCCTGCCCGACGGCCTGTCGGGGACCGCGCCGGGCGATCATCTCTTCGCGAGCTTTCGGCGCCGGCGTGCCGAGGCTCGCGTCCCGCGGGATCGACGTCGGAACCTCTCGCTGAAGCTCGTGGGTGATCTCGGCCATCATGCCCTCTCGGCGGCCATGCTCCCTGAAGCGGCCGCCAGACTATAACATCACTCGGCGAACTCGACCTTGTAGGTCTCGATCACGGTATTGGCGAGGAGCTTATCGCAGGCTTCCTTCAGGGCGCCCTCGGCGGCGGCGCGGTCGTTGCCGGCCAGCTCCACGTCGAACACCTTCCCCTGCCGCACGCTCTGCACGCCGGCCACACCCAGCGACCGCAGCGCGCCTTCGATGGCCTTGCCCTGCGGGTCGAGCACCGCCGACTTGAGGGTGACGATCACTCGGGCCTTCATGGAAACCTCGCCTTCATGGCACGGGCTGCGCCCGCTTTGTTGCTTGCCCGCCGCCAGGCGCCGCCGAGGGCCTGACAGGCCCGGCAACGCAAAACGGGGGCCGATCCGGCCCCCGCCTAGCACTTTTCGGGTAGGGGAAACAACGCCCCCGCCCGAATTGACGGATCACTTCACCAGCACCGGGCCCTTGCCCTGCGTCGGATCGTTCTCCATCAGGATTCCGAGCCGGCGCGCGACCTCGGTGTAGGCCTCGACGAGGCCGCCCATATCGCGGCGGAAGCGGTCCTTGTCCATCTTGTCGTTCGACTTGATGTCCCAGAGCCGGCACGAATCGGGGCTGATCTCGTCAGCGACCACGATCCGCATCATGTCGTTTTCCCACAGGCGGCCGCATTCCATCTTGAAGTCGATCAGACGGATGCCGGCGCCGAGGAAGAGGCCGGACAGGAAGTCGTTGACGCGGATCGCCAGGGCGATGATGTCGTCAATTTCCTGGGTGGTGGCCCAGCCGAAGGCGGTGATGTGCTCTTCCGAAACCATCGGGTCGTTGAGCGCGTCGTTCTTGTAATAGAACTCGATGATCGAGCGCGGCAGCTGGGTGCCCTCCTCGATCCCGAGGCGGGTCGAGATGGAGCCCGCGGCGACGTTGCGCACGACGATCTCGAGGGGGATGATCTCCACTTCGCGGATGAGCTGCTCGCGCATGTTCAGCCGGCGGATGAAGTGGGTCGGCACCCCGATGTCGTTCAGCCGGGAGAAGATGTACTCCGAGATCCGGTTGTTCAGCACACCCTTGCCGTCGATGACATCATGCTTCTTCGCATTGAAGGCCGTGGCATCGTCCTTGAAGTGCTGAATGAGGGTGCCGGGCTCGGGTCCTTCATACAGGACTTTCGCCTTGCCTTCGTAGATTCGGCGGCGGCGGCTCATGGGGGTATACCGTCGATTGAGGAAATCCATGGGTTTGCCAAGGCTCCGTTCGTGTGACGCTCCTCGGCGGGGCCGGGATGGCTGTTTGACGGTCACCCCAAACCCGTTCGGACACTAGCCGATCAGGCCGCGCGATACAACGCGCGTCCAATTCGCCCGGTGTCCGCTCGTTCGGCATCCGGCCCTCCGGTGGGCGGCCATCTGGTCGCACGGTCGTGGCGGGGCGCGGAGCTTTACTGACGTTGATCTAATATGAGGCGGGGGATATTCAAGGCGCGCGTGCGGACCGACGGCTGCCCTTGCGTGAGCGCAGCGGCAACCCAAATCAGCTGAGTCCGCGCAAACCGATCAGGCCGGCCGCCGGCCGCCCATTCGCAGGAAGAGGGGTGCCATGACCACGTTCGACAAGCGCGAGGAAGGTTTTGAAAAGGCTTTCGCGCTCGACGAGGAGACGCGGTTCCGGGCGCTCGCCCGCCGCAACAAGAAGCTCGGCCTGTGGGCCGCCGAGAAGCTCGGCCTCGCTGGCGAGGAGGCTCTTGCCTACGCCAAGGCCGTCGTCGAGGCCGACCTGCAGGAAGCCGGTGACGATGACGTGTTCCGCAAGCTGCGCGCCGACTTCGACGCCAAGCAGGTGGACGTCTCCGACCACCAGATTCGCCGCAACATGGACGAGTTCCTCGCCGCGGCCGCGGCCGAGGTGAAGTCCGGCGCCTGAGCCCGGGTTCGCGCATCCCGCCGCGTCATCCGGCGCGGCGGCCCAAACAAAAAGGCCGCCCAACGGGCGGCCTTTTCTTTCCTCGGTTCCGCGCCGGATCAGCGCGAGTAGAACTCGACCACGAGGTTCGGTTCCATCTGGACGGGGTAGGGCACCTCGTTCAGCTCGGGTATGCGGGCGAAGCGCGCGGCGAGCTTGTGGGTGTCGAGCTCGATGTAGTCCGGCACGTCGCGCTCGGCGAGCTGCTGGGCCTCGAGCACGATGGCGAGCTGGCGGGAGGCTTCCTTCACCTCGATCACGTCGCCGACCTTCACGAGGTAGGACGGGATGTTCACGCGCTGGCCGTTCACCTTCACGTGGCCGTGCGAGACGAACTGGCGGGCGGCGAAGATGGTGGGCACGAACTTGGCGCGATAGACCACCGCGTCGAGG
>JAYSCE010000385.1:0-4545 GCA_041915035.1 Xanthobacter sp. | reverse complement strand
AAGGTGGCATCCTCGCCAACGGCGAGGCGCGCGGGCCGGCCTTCGCCGCCGGGCTCGAAGCCCTGCGCGATCATCCCCTGGTGGGAGATGCCCGCGCGCGCGGGCTGCTCGGCGCATTGGAACTCGTGCGCGACAAGGCCACCAAGGCGCGCTTCGATCCTGCCGTGGAGCTGCCGCGCCGCCTGTTCGAGGCGGGCTATCGCAACGGCCTCATCTTCCGCGCCTTCGCCGACGGCACCATCGGCCTCGCCCCCGCGCTGACCTGCACGGCCGACGAGATGGACCTGTTGTTGTCGCGCCTCGCCCGCACCCTGGATGATGCGCTCGACGACGCCGAGGTCCGGGCCGCGCTCGCGTAGACCGGACTTCGGCTTTTCGTCGGGCCTTCGGGCGATGCCCGGGACTGCGAACCGGGACGGCCCTACTTCACCAGCGGGCAGCCACCTTCGGCGAGGGGGCGGAAGGCCTGCGCGGCCGGAATGGTCGCGAGGGTCTCGTAGACGTCCCATTCGCCCTTGGATTGCGCCGGAGTCTTCACCTTGAACAGGAACATGTCGTGGACCGCGCGACCGTCGATGCGCACCTCGCCCTTGCCGAACAGGGGATCGTCGATGGGCATCGCGCGCATCTTGGCGAGCACGGTGTTCGTATCCTTGGTGCCGGCGGCCTCCACGGCCTTCAGATAGTGCATGATGGAGGAATAGACGCCGGCATGGACCTGCGTCGGCATCTTGCCCTTGTGGAGCGCGGCGAAGCGCTTGGCGAAGGCCCGGCTCGCGTCATCGCGATCCCAGTAGAACGCCTCCGTCAGCACCAGCCCCTGCGCCAGCTTGAGGCCGAGGGCATGGATGTCGGTGATGAAGGTGAACAGGCCGGCGATGGACTGTCCGCCCTGCACGATACCGAACTCGGAGGCCTGCTTGATGGCGTTGATCATGTCCTCGCCGCCGCTGGCGAGGCCCACCACCTTGGCGCCGGAGGATTGCGCCCGGATCAGGTATGATGAGAAATCGCTGGTGCCGAGCGGGTGCTTGACCGAGCCCAGCACCTGCCCTCCGGCGGCCTTCACCACCGCCACCGTATCGCGCTCCATGGCGTGGCCGGACGCCTGGTCCACCGCGATGAAGAACCAGCTGTTGCCGCCCTGGCGCACCATGGCGCTGCCGGTGCCGTTGGCATTGGCCCAGGTATCGTAGGTCCAGTGGATGGTGTTGGGCGTGCATTTGGAGCCGGTGAGGTCGGCCGTCGCCGCCCCGGCATTGAGCTGGATCTTGTCCTTGTCCTTGACGATCTGGCTGACCGCCAGCGCGACGGGCGAGCCGGTGACGTCGCCGATGACGTCGACGCCCTCCTGATCGATCCATGAGCGGGCGATGACGGAGCCGATGTCCGCCTTGTTCTGGTGATTGCCCGAGACGATCTCCACCTCGATGCCCTTGTCCTTCCCCTTGAAATCCTCCACCGCGAGGCGGGCGGCGGCGACAGAGCCCGGACCGGCAAGGTCCGAGTAGGGTCCACTCATGTCGCTGAGAATTCCGATCTTGATCCGGGTGTCCGCCACCGCTGGCCCAAGGCCCATGGCGATTCCGGACAGAAGCACACATATACTGATATAATTACGCATGGCGTATCCTCCATGGCGCCTTATATCGCTGACTTTTTGGCGCCAACTTATGTCAATCACATTCCCTATATTGTGTAAATATATTTGCCAATCCGAAAGCCCGCGCTACGCTGCTCTCCCGCGCCTCTCGCGGGAAGCTCCGAGCGGAAAGGACAGGGTGATGCAGGACTTCCATGTGAAGCCGGGGGACTCGGCAGTCTTCACCAAGACCGTGGGCGAAAGCGACGTGTATCTCTTCGCCGGGATCACCGGCGACTTCGCCCCGAACCACGTCAACCTCGCCTATATGCAGCGCTCCCGCTTCGGCCGGCTGCAGGCCCACGGCGCGCTGCTGGTCGGCTTCATGTCCACCACCGCCGGACTGATCGCGGCGCGAACGCCACCCGAGGTGAACGAGATCGCCGTGGCGCTCGGCTATGACCGCATCCGCTTCATCAAGCCGGTCTTCCTGGGGGACACGGTGACCACCCTCTACCGCGTCAGCAGCGTGGACATCACCCGCCGACGCGCCAGTGCCGGAATCGAGGTGACGAACCAGGACGGCACGCTGGTGGCCGTCGCCTCCCACACGCTCGCGTGGCTGGCGAATTCGCCCGCGGCCGGATAGCTCCCGTCAGGCCTCGCGCAGATGCGCAAAGCGCGTAAGCAGAGGCGTTCGGATGGAGTCGGGGACCGGAATTTTCCGCAGATCCCCCGCCACCACGAAGACCGCGACGAAGCCGGCGACAAAGCAGGTTTGGCCGTCCTGCTTGCCCGTCACGCGAAACGTGAGCGAGGAGGTGCCCAGCCGCGCGGGCTCCACATGGCAGAACAGCGGGGCGCGCGGCGTGATCGGCGCCTTGAAGTCCATCTCCATGTGCACGAACGGGCATCCGATGCCCTGGTCCACGTTCATCCGGAACCAGTTGGTGCCGTCGAGCAGGTCCTCCCAGAAGGCGTCGATCGCCTCCAGCGCGAAGTCCGGAATCCGGCCCGTGTATGCGATGCGAGCGGGATCGCAGTCGCCGAAGCCGACCCGCCGCTGCCAGATGAATGCGTCGTCGCCCATGGGCCCTCGTCAGGTGGTGGGACCGTGCGTCCCGTCGTCCGCTGCGCGGCGCAGGAGGTCCGGCACGCCCCAGGACAGCGGGTCCTGCGCCCCGAATGTCTCGATCCGGCGCAGGATCTCCCGGAGGCCAAGGCGGCTCGCATAGTGCATGGGACCACCGCGCCAGCGCGGGAACGCGTAGCCATGGATCATCACGAGGTCGATGTCGGCGGGGTTCGCGGCGATGCCTTCCTCGAGGATGCGGAAGCCTTCCTCCACCATGGCGGTCACGGCGCGGGCGACGATCTCGTCGTCGGAAAAGCTCCGGCGCGTGAGGCCCGCGCGCTCGGACTCCTCTGCCACAATCCTGTCGATGAACGCGGAGGCGGAAGCCTTGCCGCCGTCGTAGTCGTACCACCCGGCGCCGGTCTTGCGGCCGAGCCGGCCGGTCTCCTCGACGATCCGGTCGGCGATGGGGATGTAGCGGAATCCGTCTTTCGTCCGCCAGCCGAGCCGCTTCCTGTTCGCATAGGCGATGTCGAGGCCGGAGAGGTCCTGCACCTCGTAAGGGCCCATGGCCATGCCGAAGCCGCGCAGCGCCCGGTCCACCTGGGCCGGCAGGGCGCCCTCCATCAGCATGATGTCACAGGTCTGCCGATAGCGGGTGAGGATGCGGTTGCCGATGAAGCCGTCGCACACGCCGGTCAGCACCGGGACCTTCTTCAGCCGCGCGGCAAGGCGCAGGGCCGTTGCCAGTGTTTCGGCGGAGGTGGTGCGCGCCCGGATCACCTCCAGCAGCTTCATCACTTGGGCGGGGCTGAAGAAGTGAAGGCCGAGGAACCGTTCGGGACGCCGCACGCCCTCGCCCACCCGGTTCACGTTGAGATAGGAAGTGTTGGTGGCGAGGATGGCCGTCTTGGGCAGGGCCTGATCGAGAGCGGCAAAGACCTGCCGCTTCACCTCCATGTCCTCGAACACCGCCTCGATGGCGAAATCCGCCGGCGGCAGGGCGCCATAGCCTTCGTGGAAGGAAAAGCGCGCCGCCTGCTCCGCTTCGGCGGCTTCGACCGTGCTCTTCCCCCGCTTCACTGCGTCCGCATAAAGCCGGGCCACATTGGCCCGCGCCCGCGCGACGCCGGCCGCATCATTCTCCACCAACGCCACGGAAATGCCGATGGCGGCCAGGGCATAGGCAATCCCGGCGCCCATGGTGCCACCGCCCACCACCACCGCAGAGCCGATCTCCGCGCCGCTCGCTTTGCCCTGCGCCATGGCAGCGCGCTCGGCGAAGAAGACATGGCGCAGGGCCGCCGCCTGATCGGAGGTCTTCAAGTCGAGAAAGGCTTCGCGCTCCAGCGCCAGCCCCTCATCGAGGGGCAGGCGAGTGGCGGCTTCGACGAGGTCGATGGCCTTCAAGGGCGCGATCTGGCCGGGGCTGCGCTTTTCCGCCAGCTTGCGCGCGGCCTCGATCGCCGTCGGATCGGGCGGAGGCGCCGCGAGTGCGCCGGTCGCCGGCCGCGCCGGGATCCGGACGGTGCGGGCCGAGGCCACCGGATCCGTAGCGATCTCATCCACCAGCCCCAGGGCCTCCGCTTCCTGCGCCTGGATGACCCGGCCCTCACCGATCAGTGACAGCGCCGCCTTCAGGCCGACGAGCCGGGGCAGGCGCTGGGTGCCGCCGGCACCGGGCACGACGCCGAGCGTCACTTCCGGCAGCCCCAGTGTGGCGCCCGGGGCAGCGATACGCACGCGACAGGCGAGCGCGATCTCCAGTCCCCCGCCGAGGGCGGCGCCATTGATGGCTGCGATCACAGGAACCGGAAAGGTCTCGATCCGTCGGATGATATCCGGCAGATGCGGTTCGACGGGCGCGGCGGCGAATTCCCTGGTGTCC
>JAYSCE010000384.1:0-4571 GCA_041915035.1 Xanthobacter sp. | reverse complement strand
GAGCGGCGTCGATGCCGTCCATGGAGGTGCCGCTCATCAGCCCGACGACACGCATATCCGCCCCCTCGCCTCACGCACATGCATTCTTGCGCCGGACCTGATACACCACCGCTCCTTTCCGGCGCGTGAGCGCCAGCCTCAAGCCTCGATCTGTGTGATGACTTCTCCCTCCTTCCGCTCCGATTTCCTGCGCACGCTTCACGAGCGCGGCTACATCCACCAGTGCTCGGACCTCGAGCGCCTCGATGCCAAGGCCGCGGAAGGGCCCATCACCGCCTATATCGGCTTCGACGCCACCGCATCCAGCCTGCATGCGGGGCACCTGCTCTCCATCATGATGCTGCGCACCCTCCAGCGCACCGGCCACCGGCCGATCGCGCTCATGGGCGGCGGCACCACCAAGATCGGCGACCCGTCCGGCAAGGACGAAGCCCGCAAGATGCTGACGGACCAGCAGATTTCGGACAACATCGCGTCCATCCGCAAGGTCTTCGCGCGCTTCCTCGATTTCGACGGCGGCGCGATCATGGAGAACAATGCGGGCTGGCTGGACGAGCTGAAATACATCCCCCTGCTGCGCGAAGTGGGGCCGCATTTCACCATCAACCGCATGCTGACGTTCGATTCGGTGAAGCTGCGCCTTGAGCGCGAGCAGCCGCTCACGTTCCTCGAATTCAACTACATGATCCTGCAGGCCTATGACTTCGTGGAGCTGAACCGGCGCCACGGCTGCATGCTGCAGATGGGCGGCTCCGACCAGTGGGGCAACATCGTCAACGGCATGGAGCTGGGCCGCCGCATGCACGGCGCCGACCTGTTCGCGCTGACGACCCCGCTGCTCACCACCTCATCCGGCGCCAAGATGGGCAAGACCGCCGGCGGCGCCGTGTGGCTCGATGCCGACCTGCTGAGCCCTTACGAATACTGGCAGTACTGGCGCAACGCGGGCGATGCGGACGTGGAGCGCTTCCTCAAGCTCTTCACCGAGCTGCCGCTGGACGAGATCGCCCGCCTCGCCGCGCTGGAAGGCCAAGAGATCAACCTCGCCAAGGAGGTGCTCGCCACCGAGGCGACCGCCCTCCTCCATGGCCGCGAGGCCGCCGAGAAGGCGAAGGAGACCGCCCGCACCACCTTCGAGCAGGGCGCGCTGGCCGTGGACCTGCCCACCGTCGAGCTGCCTCGGGCGAAGCTGGAGGCGGGCCTGCCCGTCGCCAACGCCTTCGTGGAGGCCGGCCTCGTCGCTTCCACCAGCGAAGCGCGCCGCCAGATCAAGGGCGGTGGCCTCCGCGTGAACGACGCCGCCGTGACCGACGAGAAGGCGTCGCTCGACCTTGCCGCGCTCACGCCAGAGGGGGTGGTGAAGCTCTCCATGGGCAAGAAGAAGCACGTGCTGCTGAAGCCGGTGTGAGGGACGGGGCCGGCGTCCGGCCTCCTCCCTCCTTCGGCCACAAAGCCCCGCCAAAGACCCGGCGTTGACGGCCCTGTCGCGCTGACGTAAGCGCACGGCCTTCTTAAGCCCAGAAAGAACCCGCCTCCCCATGGCCGAGCCCGCGCCGCGCATCTCCTTCGTCTCCCTCGGCTGCCCGAAGGCGCTGGTGGACAGTGAGCGCATCGTCACGCGCCTGCGCGCCGAGGGGTACGAACTAACGAAGACCCATCAGGGCGCGGACCTCGTTATCGTCAACACCTGCGGCTTCCTCGACAGCGCCAAGGCGGAGAGCCTCTCCGCCATCGGCGAGGCGCTGGCGGAGAACGGCAAGGTCGTCGTCACCGGCTGCATGGGCGCGGAGCCCGAGCAGATCCGCGAGGTGCATCCCAGCGTCCTCGCCATCACCGGCCCGCAGCAGTACGAGAGCGTGCTCGCCGCCGTCCACGAGGCGGTGCCGCCGCAGCATGACCCGTTCCTCGATCTCGTGCCCGAGCAGGGCGTGAAGCTCACGCCGCGCCACTACGCCTATCTCAAGATCTCCGAAGGCTGCTCCAACCGCTGCACCTTCTGCATCATCCCGAAGCTGCGCGGCGACCTCGTCTCCCGCCCGGCGGCAGATGTGCTGCGCGAGGCCGAGAAGCTGGTGAAGGCGGGGGTCAAGGAGCTGCTCGTCATCTCGCAGGATACCTCCGCCTATGGCGTGGACCTGCGCTATGCGCCGAGCCAGTGGGGCGACAGGGAGGTGGCGACCCGCTTCCTCGACCTCGCGTCCGCGCTGGGCGACCTCGGCGCCTGGGTGCGCCTGCACTATGTCTATCCCTATCCACATGTGGATGCGGTGATGGAGCTGATGGCCGCCGGCAAGGTGCTGCCCTATCTCGACATCCCCTTCCAGCACGCGAGCCCCACCGTGCTCAGGCGCATGAAGCGCCCGGCCTCGCAGGAAAAGACCCTCGCGCGCATCCAGGCGTGGCGGGCGGCGGTGCCGGACCTGACGCTCCGCTCCACCTTCATCGTCGGTTTCCCCGGCGAGACGGAGGCGGAGTTCGAGGAGCTTCTGGCCTTCATGGAGGAAGCCGAGATCGACCGCGCCGGCGCCTTCAAGTTCGAGCCCGTGCGTGGCGCTGATGCCAATGCCCTGCCGGACCCTGTTCCCGACGAAGTGAAGCAGGACCGCTACGACCGCTTCATGCGCACCCAGCAGAAGGTCTCGGCCCGCCGCCTGAAGAAGAAGGTGGGCACCCGCCAGCAGGTCATCATCGATTCCGTCAGCGCCCAGGGCGCCATCGGCCGCACCAAGGGCGATGCGCCGGAGATCGACGGTACGGTGAAGGTGGTCTCCCGCCGCCCGCTGCGCGTGGGCGAGATCGCCACGGTGAAGATCGAGGCCGCAGGGCCTTATGACCTCACCGGCACGGCCGTGGGGTTCTGAGGGGTTTCGGCGAGCCGCCCCCTCACCACGTCGCCTTGAAATTCCGGTAGAGCCGCTCCGCCGCCGCCGCGAACACCGGCATCCGTTCCTGCGTGGCCGCCTCGATCAGGGCTTGCCCGCCCTCGCCGGTGATGGCCTCGAGCGCGCAGCGGTATTCGGGAATCACGCCCCATTCGGCGACCGTCTCGTCGGTCAGCTCCACGTGATACTGGATGCCGAACGCCTTCTCCCCCACCTGCAGCGCCTGGATGGCGCAATGCGCGTTCTCGGCCAGCGAAACCCCGCCCGGCGGGAGGGCCAGCACGGCGGCGCCGTGCCACTGGAGAGTCGGGAAAGTGGGGTCGAGCCCCTGGAAGAGGGCGGATTCGCGCCCGGCCGCCGTCAGCGAGACCTCGGAGACCCCGACCTCCGGCCGCGGCATGAGACCCACCTTGCCGCCCAAGGCATCGGCGAGGAGCTGGTGGCCCAGGCAGACGCCGAGATAGGGCTTACCGGTGGCCACCCAGTCCCGGATGGCGGCCTTCTCGGCCACGAGCCACGGCAGTTCCTCCTCCTGCCATACGTCCATGGGCCCGCCGAACACCATGAGGGCGGCGTAGTCGTCGAACGGCGGGATGGTTTCGCCCTCGTCCAGCTCCACGGGGTGCCACTCCACGCCGTCGGCCTGCATGAATTCACGGAAGCGGCCGGGGTGCTCGCAGGCGACGTGCTGGAAGACGAGGACTTTCAAGGGAGGCCTCCATGCTGGCCCTGCGGGCCGGTTGCCTGATACTGTGCCGCCGGACGGGAGCGGGGCAATAGCTATTCCCCTCGGTTAAATAACTTTCATGACAGGCGCGCAAAGGCTGATGATTCGCCTGCCCGCCCGCGCGCGGATCAAGGCCGAACCGGCCCCGGCGTTGACTCCCCACGCTTTCGCGACTAAGAACCCGCCACCTTGCGGGCCGGGAGTGGCCCGCTTGGCGTTTCACGCACCCGTGGCTTCGCAAGGCAGCGCGCCGGGCGAGCCTGTCGGCGGAACGGTCCGGAACCCGTGGGTTCCATCCATTCCGCAGAGGAGGGGCGCGATCCAAACCCGAACGAACCAACAGGGATCCGCGTTACATGAGCAAGCGCATTGCGGCCAAGCACAAGATCGATCGCCGTATGGGCGAGAACATCTGGGGCCGCCCCAAGAGCCCGGTCAACCGTCGTGAGTACGGTCCCGGCCAGCACGGCCAGCGCCGCAAGGGCAAGCTGTCCGACTTCGGCGTGCAGCTGCGCGCCAAGCAGAAGCTGAAGGGCTATTACGGCTCCATCGGCGAGAAGCAGTTCCACAAGGTGTATGTGGAAGCCTCCCGCCTCAAGGGCGACACCGGCGCCAACCTGATCGGCCTGCTCGAGCGTCGCCTCGACGCGGTGGTCTATCGCGCCAAGTTCGTCCCGACCATCTTTGCCGCCCGCCAGTTCGTGAACCACGGCCACGTGACCGTGAACGGCAAGCGCGTGAACATCGCCTCGTACCGCGTCAAGGAAGGCGACGTTGTCGCTGTCCGCGACAAGTCGCGCCAGCTCGCGATCGTGCTCGAGGCCGTTCAGCTGGCCGAGCGTGACGTGCCCGACTACATCGAGGCGGATCACTCGAAAATGACCGCGACCTTCGTTCGTCAGCCGAGCCTGGGCGATGTGCCCTACCCGGTCGTGATGGAACCGAACCTGGTCGTCGAATAC
>JAYSCE010000383.1:0-4574 GCA_041915035.1 Xanthobacter sp. | reverse complement strand
CGTGGTCCTTCTCCAGTTCCTCCAGCGCCTCGCGCAGGGAGCCGCAGACGGTCGGGATTTCGGCCAGTTCCTCGGGCGGCAGGTCGTAGAGGTCCTTGTCCGACGCGGGGCCCGGGTCGATCTTGTTCCTGATCCCGTCGAGGCCGGCCATCAGGAGGGCGGCGAAGCAGAGATAGGGGTTGGCCGAGGGATCGGGGAAGCGCGCCTCGACACGCTTGGCCTTCGGGCTTTCGGTCCACGGAATGCGCACGCAGCCCGACCGGTTGCGGGCGGAATAGGCGCGCAGCACCGGCGCCTCGAAGCCCGGAATGAGCCGCTTGTAGGAGTTCGTGCCGGGGTTGGTGAAGGCGTTGAGCGCCTTGGCGTGCTTCAGGATGCCGCCGATGAACCAGAGCGCCTCCTGGCTGAGGTCGGCGTATTTGTCGCCCGCGAAGAGCGGCTTGCCGTCCTTCCAGATCGACATGTTGACGTGCATGCCCGAGCCGTTGTCGCCCTTCATCGGCTTCGGCATGAAGGTCACGGTCTTTCCGTAGGCCGCCGCGACGTTGTGGATGACGTACTTGTACTTCAGGATGTTGTCGGCCTGTTCGGTCAGCCCGCCGAAGATCAGCCCGAGCTCGTGCTGGCAGGTCGCGACCTCGTGGTGGTGCTTGTCGACCTTCAGCCCCATCCGCTTCATCGTCGAGAGCATTTCCGAGCGGATGTCCTGGCCTTCGTCGGCGGGGTTCACCGGGAAGTAGCCGCCCTTGTAGGTCGGCCGGTGGCCGAGGTTGCCGGTCTCGAATTCGGCATCCGTGTTCCAGGCGGCGTGCTCCGCGTCGATCTGGTAGGAGACCTTGTTGGGCGCCACCGAATAGCGCACGTCGTCGAAGATGAAGAACTCTGCTTCCGGCCCGAAATAGGCCGTGTCGCCGATGCCGGAGGCCTTGAGGTAGGCCTCGGCCTTCACCGCGGTGCCGCGCGGGTCGCGGCTGTAGGGCTCGCCGGTGTCCGGCTCGACGACGTTGCAGTGGATGCACATCGTCTTTTCCGCGTAGAATGGGTCGATGTAGACCGAGTTCGCGTCCGGGATCAGCTTCATGTCGGACTGGTCGATCGACTTCCATCCGGCGATGGAGGAGCCGTCGAACATGAAGCCTTCCTCGAAGAAGTCCTCGTCGACGAGATCGGCAATCAGCGTCACATGCTGGAGCCGCCCGCGCGGATCGGTGAAACGGACGTCGACATATTCGACCTCCTCGTCCTTCATGAGCTTCAGGGCGTTCTTTACGCTCATCTCGTGCTGTCCTTCTCCTGGAGCGTGGGGCGGGCGGTTGCCCGGGATTCAGATCGCGTCCTCGCCGGTCTCGCCGGTGCGGATGCGGATGACCTGTTCGACGGGGGAGACGAAGATCTTGCCGTCGCCGATCTTGTCGGTGCGGGCGGCCGAGACGATGGCCTCGATCGCGGCCTCGACCATGTCGTCCGAGAGCACGACCTCGATCTTCACCTTGGGCAGGAAGTCGACGACATACTCGGCCCCGCGGTAAAGTTCGGTATGGCCCTTCTGGCGGCCGAAGCCCTTGACCTCGATCACCGAAAGCCCCTGAACCCCGACCTCCTGAAGGGCTTCCTTCACCTCGTCGAGCTTGAAGGGCTTGATGATGGCTTCGATCTTCTTCATGGGGCCGACTCTCCCTGCCTTTTTCTCAAGTCGCGCCCCTGTCACCACTTTCGCGGGGCAGGGACAATTGGCTAGGGTTCCGGGGCGCTGGGCGGGCCGGGGAATCCTGTGGTCGTGCCTGAATTTTGTGCAGATTGGTTGCGAGGCGGGCAGTTTGAGAACTTTGCGGGGAAAGCCATGACCGAGCTTCTGACAGCCGCCCAGATGCGCGCCATCGAGGCGGCCGCGATCGCCTCCGGCGAGGTGACGGGCCTTGAACTGATGGAACGCGCCGGGCGCGGCGTGGTCGAGGCGATCTTCGAGGAATGGCCGGAGCTGCGCGCGACCTCGCACCGGGCAGTGGTCCTCTGCGGGCCGGGCAACAACGGCGGCGACGGGTTCGTCGTGGCGCGGCTGTTGAAGGAGTGGGGCTGGGAGGTCGAGGTCTTCCTCTACGGCGACCCCGAGAAGCTGCCGCCGGATGCGCGGGCGAATTACGAGCGGTGGAGGGGGATAGGGGAGGTTCGCCAGATTGACGATAAGACCAAGCGTTCGTTCATTTGGATGCTACACGACGAAGATCACCCGAACGTCTGGATTGATGCATTGTTTGGAACAGGCCTTAGCCGCCCTATTTCGATTGAGCTTGCAGAGTGGCTTCGAAGCATAGAGGTGTCCTTCAATGAGTTGGTCTATGAACAGCCGGGAAAGGTTGTTGCAGTTGACCTGCCAACTGGCATCGACGGGGATAGTGGTCGACTATTGTTCGAGCCTCCTCCGCTTGAGCGTGCGCATGTCTTCACCAAGAATGCGCCGCCTGAATGGCGGCTGACTCGGGGGCCGTCATTCAAGCCACTTCGTTGTGATCTTACGGTTTCATTTCATTCGCCCAAGTTCGGGCATTTCATGGCGCATTCTCCGCTCTTTTGTAGGAAAGTGGTCGTAAAGGGGTTGGGTCTAAGACCCGTTGGCTGGACGCCTCAGGGCGCTGCGGTCGTAGGTGGTCTGGAAATGCCCCACCTTGGATGGCGTCGTCTGCGTCTGGACAAAGACAATATTCAACACGAGACCCCCCACAAGTACACCCACGGCCACGCCCTGATCCTCTCCGGGCCGCCCGGCAAAGGCGGGGCCGCCCGCCTCGCGGCGCGGGGGGCGCTCCGGATCGGGGCAGGGCTCGTCACCGTCGGCTGTCCGCCCGAGGCGCTGGCGGAGCACGCAGCTAGGCTCGATGCGGTGATGCTGAGGCCGGTGGCGGATGCCGATGCGTTCGGGCGGGTGCTGGAGGACGGGCGGATCAATGCGCTTTGCCTCGGGCCGGGTCTCGGGACCGGCGAGAGGGAGGTGGCGCTGGTGGCGGCGGCGCTCGGGGCTTCGGCCCAAGTCCCCCCACCCCCATCCCCTCCCCACGAGGGGGAGGGGGGCCGCGCGGCATCGGGCGGGGCCCCCGAGGATCAGGCGCTTTCCCTCCCCCTCGTGGGGAGGGAAGAAGGGAGGGGGGCACGCCGCCCTCTCGTCCTCGACGCCGACGCGCTGACGATCCTCGCCCGCGAACCGCACCTCTTCGCCGCCCTGCACGAAGGCTGCGTCCTCACCCCCCATGCCGGGGAATTCGCCCGGCTCTTCCCCGACATCGCCGCGAAGCTGGCGGAACCTGCCACCAAGGGCCCCGCCTATTCCAAGGTCGACGCCACCCGCGCGGCCGCCGCCCGCGCTGGCTGCACCGTTCTCTACAAGGGGCCCGACACGGTGATCGCCGACCCTTCGGGGCGGTGCAGCATCAACTCCGCGCACTACGACCGCGCGGCCCCCTGGCTCGCCACGGCGGGCTCCGGCGACGTGCTCGCAGGCTTCATCGCGGGGCTCCTGGCGCGCGGGTTCGCGCCGGTGCAGGCGGCCGAAACCGCCGCCTGGCTCCATGTCGAATGCGCGCGGAAGTTCGGCCCCGGACTGATCGCGGAGGATCTGCCCGAACAGCTTCCCGCCGTCTTTCGCGACCTCGGGCTCTGAGCGCCGGCGCTTTCATTGTGGCGCAAATACTCCCGCCGGAGGCTTCCGCCGCCACCGGGCCGGCGACCGGCCGGATGTCATTCCGCTGCGAGCCGCGTCGCGTCCGCCGCGCCGAGCGCGGGGCAGGCGATCTCCAGCCCTTCGGCGTAGACCACCTGGGGGCTGTCGAACCTGAGGTCGTAGAGCCGCAGCGAGAGCGCCGCCACCGGGGCGATGAACTCGCCATCCGCGAGCCGCTCCACCGGCACAACGGCAGACCTTGCGCCGAAGAGCGCCTCGGCCCGCCAGTCGCGGACGAGGACCGGGGTTTCGGCGGGCAGGATCAGGTCCTGTTCCGGCCGGTCCCGGCCGAGCGCGGCCGCGGCGATGCGGATCGCGGGGCCGGAGTAGCGCGTGACGCGCACCTCGCGCACGACGCGCATCCCCTCGCGGGTGATGATCCGGTCGCCGGGTTCGATGAAATCGACGGGCAACGCCCCGTCCAGCGTCAACACGACCGTCCCGGCCGCGATGCCTGTCGTCGAATTGCCTGATGCCACCTGGCGCATGCCGGCGTCTTCCGCGCCGTGCACAAGCCCCGTCGTCTTCTGCGACATGGGGTCCCCCTATATGTGCTGCCTCGATTTTTTCTTTCAGAATATGTCAAGAATGCGTTCACGGCGAGCAATTTCTGGGGCGCTTTTTCCCCTCGCATGCGCGGGCGAACCTTGCTAGAAGGGCGCGGATTTCGGGAGCGGTCCCAGCACGGGGCCGCTCCCCGGCATTGCGGGTGTGGCGGAACTGGCAGACGCACCAGATTTAGGTTCTGGCGCCCTTGGGCGTGGGGGTTCAAGTCCCTTCACCCGCACCATGTGAGAAAAAGGACGAAGGAATGCAGGTCACCGAGACCCAGAAGGACGGACTGAAGCGCGGCTACACCCTG
>JAYSCE010000382.1:0-4615 GCA_041915035.1 Xanthobacter sp. | reverse complement strand
CCACGTCGTTGCCGTCGCGCGGGGCCATCACGACGCCGATGCTGCAGCCGCTGATGATCCGATGGAGACCGAGGTGGAGCGGCGTTCGCAGCGCGTCGATCAGGCGTTGGGCGAGTTCCGTCGCCTCGCTCTCGCGCGTCACCCCCACCAGCACGACTGCGAACTCGTCGCCTCCCAGGCGCGCAGCGAAATCCTCGGGGCCGAGCAGGCCGCGCATGCGTTCCGCCAGTTCCGCGAGCATGGTGTCGCCGGCATCGTGGCCGAGGGTGTCGTTGACGGTCTTGAAATAATCGAGGTCGAGATAGATCAGAGCGAAGGGCGTCCCGCCGCCCCGTGCGCCCAGGAGCGCGCTCAGCCGTTCGGTGAAGGCGAGGCGGTTGGGCAGGCCGGTCAGCATGTCGATCCGCGCCATGGCGTGCTGCGTCACGGCGAAGGCGCGCTCATCCCGAAGGTGACGGCCGAGCCCCCAGGCGGCGAGGACGATGGTCAGGCAAAGCAGCCCGGCGGCCACGAGCAGAGGCGTCGCCCGCTGCCACATGAGGGCGTCGAGGGACGCAACGCTGTCGCTCACCACCACCGCCACCGGAAGGTCGCCGACCGGGTGGACGGCGGCGATGCGGGCCTTCTCGTCCAGTGTGCCGGCGGGCAACTCAGCCATCTGGCCGCTGCCGAACACTGCCGCCGCGGTCCGCGCGCGCACGGCGGCATCGCGCGGTGACAGGCCGGCGGAGCCGGGATTGCGGGCGAGCAGCGCGCCATCCGACCGCACCAGAGCGATCATGCCGTCGCGGCCGAGCCGGATGCCGCCGTAGAAGCGCTCGAAATAGGCTTGCTCCATGGCTCCCAACACCAAGCCGAGGAAGCGGCCGGAACTGTTGGCGAAGCGCTTGGCGAGATAGATGGTGACTGAGCCGGTGCCGCGGTTCGGGACCGGCTCACTCAGGAAGATGTCGGGTCCCCGCATCCCTTCGAGGGCCAGGAAATAATCTCTGTCGGATACGTTGACTTTGGGGATGGGCCAATAGCGCGAGAAATTGAGGAGCTTGCCAGTCTCGTCGATGATCGTGATGGCATCGACGAACGGCAGACCGGAAATCTTCTCCCGCAGGGTCGTGTGGATGTCTTCCCTCGACATGACGAGGGCAAGCTCGGCCTGCGTCTCGATGCCTTTTTCGCGTGCATGGGAGATGAGGTCGTCCTGGATGAGGCCGACACTCTGGAAAGCCCGGGCGGTCTGCTCGGACAGCGTCACCGCGAGGTTTTCAAGTTCCCTGGTGCGGTCCGCAGCGCCATCGTGCCACAGCCGCGTCACCAGCAGGCTGGTGGCCGAGATGACGCAGACGATCAGCGCGATGACGATGAAGGCGAGCCATAGAGGCCCGCGCGGCGCCGGACCAGCCACGTCCGGCGGCCCGGTCTCCCGCCCCTTCGGCGTCTCCATGCCGGCCTCATTCTCTGTCACACCCGCACCCGCACGACCCGTCGATTGAGACACGGCGAAGCTGAACCTACATCCTTCGCGCACGGCTGAACAGGACTGCGCGCTTGACACGGGCCGGAACGCATGCACCTTCGCCCCGCCTCAGACGCGGACTTTCGAGCCGTGGCGCGCGGTGACGCGGCGCCCGGCGCGTAAGCGGCGCTTCGGGCGTCCGGTGCGCGCCAATGGCCTGCGCGCGGGCGTCCGGGCTGCAGGGCCTGATCGCCCCGTGTCTTCCCCGTTCAGCCTTGAAAGGGCGACCCCATGCACCGTTACCGCTCACACACCTGCGGCGCGCTTTCGACCGCCGAGGTGGGCCAGATCGTCCGCCTTTCCGGCTGGTGCCACCGCATCCGCGACCATGGCGGCGTGCTGTTCATCGACCTGCGTGACCATTACGGCCTGACCCAGGTGGTGGTGGACCCGGACAGCGCGGCCTTCAAGGACGCCGAGAAGGTGCGCTCCGAATGGGTGATCCGCATCGACGGCAAGGTGCGCCCGCGCCCCGAGGGCACCGAGAATCCGGACCTCACCACCGGCGCCATCGAAGTCTATGCGCTGGAGCTGGAAGTGCTCGGCCCGGCAGCCGAACTGCCGCTGCCGGTGTTCGGTGACGTGGAATATCCCGAGGAGACGCGGCTCAAGTACCGCTTCCTGGATCTTCGCCGCGAGAAGCTCCACCGCAACATCATGACCCGCGGCGCCATCATCGACGCCATGCGCCGGCGCATGAAGGATCAGGGCTTCTTCGAATTCCAGACGCCCATCCTCACCGCCTCCTCGCCGGAGGGCGCGCGCGACTTCCTGGTGCCGAGCCGTCTGCATCCCGGCAAGTTCTATGCGCTGCCGCAGGCGCCGCAGCAGTACAAGCAGCTGATCATGATGAGCGGCTTCGACCGCTACTTCCAGATCGCCCCCTGCTTCCGCGACGAGGATCCCCGCGCCGACCGCCTGCCCGGCGAGTTCTACCAGCTCGACCTGGAGATGAGTTTCGTCGAGCAGGAAGACGTGTTCGCCGCCGTGGAGCCGGTCATCACCGGCGTGTTCGAGGAGTTCGCGGGCGGCAAGCCGGTGACCAAGAACTGGCCGCGCATCCCCTATGCGGAATCCCTGCGCAAGTACGGCACCGATAAGCCGGACCTGCGCAATCCGCTCGTCATGCAGAACGTCTCCGACCATTTCCGCGGCTCGGGCTTCAAGGTGTTCGCCCGCATGCTGGAGGTGGAGAAGAATGAGGTGTGGGCCATTCCCGGTCCCGGCGGCGGCTCCCGCGCCTTTTGTGACCGCATGAACAGCTGGGCGCAGGGCGAGGGCCAGCCGGGCCTCGGCTACATCATGTGGCGTGAGGGCGGGGAGGGCGCAGGCCCTCTCGCCAACAACATCGGCCCCGAGCGAACCGAGGCGATCCGCGAACAGCTCGGCCTCAAGGCCGGCGACGCCGCCTTCTTCGTCGCGGGTGATCCGGACAAGTTCGTGAAGTTCGCCGGCCTCGCCCGCACCAGGGTGGGCGAGGAACTGAACCTCATCGACAAGGACCGCTTCGAGCTGGCCTGGATCGTCGACTTCCCCTTCTACGAATATTCGGAGGAGGAGAAGAAGTTGGACTTCTCCCACAACCCCTTCTCCATGCCGCAGGGCGGGCTGGAAGCGCTGAACACGCAGGACCCGCTGACCATCAAGGCGTTTCAGTACGACATCGCCTGCAACGGCTACGAGATCGCCTCCGGCGGCATCCGCAACCATCGCCCCGAGGCCATGGTGAAGGCGTTCGAGCTGGCCGGCTATGACGAGGCGACGGTGGTGGAGCGGTTCGGCGGCATGTACCGCGCATTCCAGTACGGCGCCCCGCCCCATGGCGGCATGGCGGCGGGCGTGGACCGCATCGTCATGCTCCTGTGCGGCACCACCAACCTGCGCGAGATCTCCATTTTCCCCATGAACCAGCAGGCCCTGGACCTGCTCATGGGCGCGCCCAACGAGGCGAGCCCGAAGCAGCTGCGCGAACTGCACATCCGCCCCGCGCCGCAGCAGAAGTGATTGGTCCCCCAACTGGGGGAGAAGCGCGGCCGCGCCGAAGCCGATATAGATTCTCTTTGGGACGCTACCGCGGGACGAAACCGCGGGCGCTCCCGGGAGGATTGAGATGCGGTTCGCCTATCCGATGCTGATGGCCGCGGCCCTTGCGGTCCAGATTCTTGCCTTTCCGGCCAGCGCCGCGGCTGACGAAGCGTCCGACAAGGCCGCGCTGGCGCGGCAGGTGGTCGAGCGCGCCGTCGTGCCGGGCCTTGAAAAGCATTTCAACCGCATGATCGGCCAGGCGATCGAGAAGATTGCGGCTGACAAGCGGGACGCCGCACGTGACGTTCTCACGAAGGAGTCCGCCAGCATCCGCGAGGATCTCGTGGGGGTCTTCGCCGGCTATTATGCCGACGCCTACACTCTGGCCGAGCTCAAGGAATTGGCCGCCTTCTATGGCAGCCCTCTCGGCCTGAAGATGGTGCAGGTCCAGGAAAACCCGCCCGAAGCTGTCAACATGGCCGTCCAGCAGCAGATCTTGAAACTGGTGGCGTTCCTCAGTACGACGACCGGCGGCCCCCGGTGAGGGGCGCCGGCTACCCAGGCGCCTTCCCCGTTGGTCTGCGCGCCGTCAGGGCGCCGTGGCTGTCGCCTCGAAGGTGAAGGTCTCCAGCAGCACCGTCGGGTCGCCGGAGGAGGCGAGGGCGATCAGCGGCACGAAGCCCTTCGGCTTCGCCGTCACCTTCAGCGTCCCCGGATTGCGCAGGAAGGACACCAGGGCGGCACCCACCGGAGCCATCTCCGGCATGCCTTCCTCCATCTCGGCCGCGAAGCTTTCGGCCAGCGCCACCACCTGCTCGCGATAGTCCGCCTCGCTCACGCCGGCCGCCTTGGCGAACTGGGCGTACATCAGCTTGGCGAGCCCGAGGTCGGTCAGCGTCACCGTCACAGGCCCCGCTCCGATCGCCGGCAATTCGTTGATGAAGCCGCCGGCGTCGGCGAAAGCAGACTGCGGCACGTCGGAGAGGGTGGTCTCGATGGTGACGCGGAAGGCGTCCTTCACCTCGGTGGTAATGGGCGCCAGCGTCAGGGTGCTCTCGTTGATGTCGTAAAATGCCT
>JAYSCE010000381.1:0-4621 GCA_041915035.1 Xanthobacter sp. | reverse complement strand
CTCGGGCGCGACACAGGCGCATTGCACCACGTCAGCCTGACGGGCACGGCGCAGATTTTCCGCGAATTCCGGCACGGGCTCGACCAGGAGGCCCCGCCATCCGGTGAGCTCCAGGTGGAGCGTCTGGCTCTGGAAGACCGGATCGTAGGCCCCCACTTCGACAAAAAAGCCTGTCGAACCCAGAAATCGGGACGTGAGGCCCCGTTCTTCCTGGGCAGTATAGATAGCGTCCCCGGCCAGACCGGCGGCGTTCGCCACGTTCATCACATGCCCCCATGCGGACTACGCATACGCGGCACCCCTGCGCGCACAGGCGTGCCGAGAGGGCCCCCGCCCACTCAAGCTCGACATAGCATGGGGGAGGCAAAAATATACCTCTCCAAAAACGAGACTGCTCCAGAATATGCAATGCAGCATTGCAATGTTCCCATGGGTTAACGAGCGATTGCCCGTACCATGCACGCGTTGCATTGCTGCAATGCGTCGGCGCTCTATGGCGATGCAGCATGAAAGCCTATGTTGCTGTCAGCAAGTGGAGTCGCTGCAAGGCGCACCACAAAAGGAGAAGTAAGATGTTGCTCTGGGGTTTGCTGGCTCGCCAGTTCCGCCGGTGGCAGGTCTACAACCGCACGGTTGCGGAGCTGTCCAGCCTCGATGATCGCTCTCTCGCGGACATCAACGTGTCGCGCAGCGAGATCCGGGCCGTGGCCCGCCACGCTTCGGCCGTTGCCTGATTTCAGGCAACGTCGCCATGGCTGAGCCTGCCTTCGGGCAGGCATCGGAGAATGGTCCCTGTGGGGGCCATTTTCGTTTTTGGAGTCCTCACAGGACGCGGAAGGCTGCGAGGGTTGAAGTCCGAGCGGCGCGTGTGGCACATCCCTTGTCCCGCCGGATGCCCCCTGATCGCCGGCGGCACACTGGAGCCGCGATGCCTGACACTTTTTGGCCCGACCGTCCGAATGGCGATAATGTCGCACCCGTCCATGTGGTCGGCGGTGGTCTCGCGGGCTCGGAGGCAAGCTGGCAGCTGGCAACCCGCGGCGTCCCCGTGGTGCTCCACGAGATGCGGCCCGTTCGGGGCACCGAGGCGCACCTCACCGACGGCCTCGCCGAGCTGGTCTGCTCCAATTCCTTCCGCTCGGATGATCCGCAGGGCAATGCGGTCGGTGTGCTCCATGCGGAGATGCGCCGCGCCGGCTCGCTGATCCTGAAGGCGGCGGACGCCAATCAGGTGCCGGCAGGCGGCGCGCTGGCGGTGGATCGGGAGGGATTCTCCCGCGCCGTCACCGCCGCACTGGAAGAGCACCCGCTCATCGAAATCCGCCGGGAGGAGATCACCGGCCTGCCCCCGGCCGAGTGGGACAATGTGATCCTCGCCACCGGCCCTCTCACCTCCCCCGCGCTGGCCGAGGCCATTCTCGGCCTCACCGGCGAAAGCGCCCTTGCCTTCTTCGATGCCATCGCGCCCATCGTGCATTTCGACAGCATCGACATGGGCAAGGCTTGGTTCCAGTCGCGCTACGACAAGGCGGGACCGGGCGGAACGGGCGCGGACTATATCAACTGCCCCCTCGATGAGGCCCAATACAACACCTTCGTCGATGCGCTGATCTCCGGCGACAAGGCCCCGGTGCGCGATTTCGAGGCCAAGACCCCCTATTTCGACGGCTGCCTGCCCATCGAGGTGATGGCGGAGCGCGGCCGGGAGACGCTGCGCTTCGGCCCCATGAAGCCGGTCGGCCTCACCAATCCCCACGCGCCGGACGTCAAAGCCTATGCCATCGTCCAGCTGCGGCAGGACAACAAGCTGGGCACGCTCTACAACATGGTGGGCTTCCAGACGAAGCTGCGCCATGGCGAGCAGGCCCGCGTGTTCCGCACCATTCCGGGACTGGAGAGCGCGGAGTTCGCACGGCTCGGCGGGCTCCACCGCAACACCTACCTCAACTCCCCCCGCCTGCTGGACGGCACGCTGCGCCTGAAGGCTGATCCCCGCCTGCGCTTCGCCGGCCAGATCACCGGCTGCGAGGGCTATGTGGAGAGCGCGGCGGTCGGCCTCATGGCCGGGCGCTTCGCCGCCGCCGAACGGCTGGGGCTGGAGGTGCCGCTGCCGCCGCTGACCACCGCGCACGGGGCGCTGCTCGCCCACATCACCGGTGGGCATATCGAAGCGGAAGCGGAAGGCGGCCCCCGCTCCTTCCAGCCCATGAACGTGAATTTCGGCCTTTTCCCCCCGCTCGCGGAAGCGCCCAAGGGCGAGGGCGGCAAGCGCCTGCGCGGCGCCGAAAAGACGCTCGCCAAGAAGAAGGCGCTCGCCGCGCGCGCGCTGACCGACATCCTCACCTGGCTCGACAGCCCGCCAGAGGCGGCTTAAGAGGCCCGGATGCCGCGCCAGTCCGTCACGCCGCCGCCCTTGGAATATGATGCCGACCCGGCCCGCTTCGCCGTGGACACGGTGCTGAAGCGCGATGTCTTCTCCACCGTGGAGCGCGGCACCTGGACCGACTGCCACGGCCGTGCTTGGCCCGCCGTGCGCCGGCGTTGGAATGACGTCTCCCTCTGGTTCGCGCCCATCGCCTACCAACTCGCCGCCCATGAGATCCACGCGCTGGAGAAGGTGACGCGCACCGGCGTCACCACGCCCCTGCTCGCCGTCGGCAAGCGCTTCCTTGTGCGCGGCTGGATCGACGGGGCGCCCCTGCAGATCGCCCGGCCGGCCGGCGACATGCACTTCTTCCACTCCGCCCGCGCCGCGCTGCTGACGCTCCATCGCGCCGGCTACGTCCATAACGATCTCGCCAAGCAGCAGAACTGGCTGCGCGGAGCGGATGGCGAGGCGTGGCTGATGGACTTCCAGCTGGCCCTGCCCTTCAGCAGGCGCTCCAAGCTCGGCCGCGTGCTGGCCTACGAGGACCTGCGCCACCTTCTCAAGCACAAGCGCACCTATTGCCCGGACCGGCTGACGCCACGCGAGAAGAAAGTGCTGGCCACCAAAAGCCTGCCCACCCGAGTGTGGATGGCCACCGGCAAGAAGGTCTACCGCTTCGTCACGCGGCGGCTGATGTCCTATTCCGACACCGAGGGCCGCGGTCCGCGGGTGACGCAGGTGGGGCCGCGCATCGCCGCAGCTCTCGCCAGCCATCCGGCGGTGGCGGAGGTGCATATGTCGGACTTCCAGACGCTGGGCGGCAAGGTGGGCCTCTACGCCTTCGTCGCGCCGTCCGCTCCGGTGACGTCGGACGCCCTGCGCGCCCATCTCGCGACCGCATTGCCGGATCGGCCGCACCTCGATCATCTCCAGATCGTCCCGGCGCTGCCCAAGGGGCCGGACGGCGCCGTGCGCGACGACCTGCTGCTGCTCGTCGCCCGCAACCAGATCGAGATGCTGGACCAGCTTGCCGGCTCGGAGGCCGTGCGGCTCGAGGTGGCCGAGATCGCGCGCGGCCGGCTCAACCTCACCGATCGCATCACCCGCCCCGCCGCCTGACGAAAGTTGAGCGGCGCCGCACGCGTCCTGCCCATTGATTAAACGGACAACCGTTTTATTCTACGCCCCGCTTCCCGGCGGCGGCCGCGACCGCGCATGATAATCCGGTGAGCGAGGGAGGATGTGACCATGCTGCCGAACGCCCCCGGGGGTTTCGATTTCGACCTTGGCGAAACCGCCGACATGCTGCGCGACACCGTGCGCGATTTCTCCCAGGCCGAGATCGCCCCGCGCGCCGCTGAGATCGACAAGACCAACCAGTTCCCCCGCGACCTGTGGCCCAAGCTCGGCGCGCTGGGCCTGCTCGGCGTGACGGCGGAGGAGGAATACGGCGGCTCGGGGCTTGGTTATCTTGAGCACGTCATCGCCATGGAGGAGATCTCCCGCGCCTCCGCCTCGGTGGGCCTCTCCTATGGCGCGCACTCCAACCTTTGCGTCAATCAGATCAGCCGCAACGGCACGCCCGAGCAGAAGGCGAAGTACCTGCCCAAGCTCATCTCCGGCGAGCATGTGGGCGCCCTCGCCATGTCCGAGCCGGGCGCCGGGTCCGATGTCGTCTCCATGCGCACCCGCGCGGAGAAGAAGGGCGACCGCTACGTCCTCAACGGCTCCAAGATGTGGATCACCAACGGCCCCATCGCCGAGACGCTGGTGGTCTATGCCAAGACCGACCCCGCCGCCGGCCCCAAGGGCATGACGGCCTTTCTCGTCGAGAAGGGCTTCAAGGGTTTCTCCACCGCCCAGAAGCTCGACAAGCTCGGCATGCGCGGCTCCGACACCGGCGAACTTGTGTTCGAGGATTGCGAGGTGCCGGAGGAGAACGTGCTGGGCGCCGTGGGCAAGGGCGTCAATGTGCTGATGAGCGGGCTCGACTATGAGCGCGCGGTGCTGGCCGGCGGCCCGACCGGCATCATGCAGGCCTGCATGGACGTGGTGATGCCCTATGTCCACGAGCGCAAGCAGTTCGGCCAGCCCATCGGCACCTTCCAGCTGATGCAAGGCAAGATCGCCGACATGTACGTGACCATGAACGCCACCAAGGCCTACGTCTATGCCGTCGCCAAGGCCTGCGACCGTGGCGCCACCACCCGCGAGGATGCGGCCGGTGCCATCCTCTATGCGGCGGAAAAGGCC
>JAYSCE010000380.1:0-4627 GCA_041915035.1 Xanthobacter sp. | reverse complement strand
CTCTTCCGCCTGCGCGCCCTCCAGGAGGGCGATCTGCTCGCCATTCTCGCGCACCCGCACGAGATCGACGCGGAAGTTCGCCTCATAGCGTTGCTGCTCGAAATTGAGCTTCACCAGCGGCCGGCCGATGAAATGGGCGATCAGGGTGCCGGCCGCGGCGTAGATCAGCGCTGCCCAGAACAGATAGCCCGGCACGTTCAGCTCGCGCCCGAACAGATGCAGCGGCAACGAGCCGGAGAGGTTCCACAGGATGACGGAGAAGGAGACGAGGGACACCACGGTGCCGAGCAGGCCGACGCCCACGGAGATGGTCCGGCTGATGAAGGATTGCACGTCCTCGGCGATGCGCTGGTCGGGATTGTCCGCCGCGTCGCCGCCGAGTCGCAGGCGATAATGCACATCGTCCCCCAGCCACGCGCCGAGATAGCGCCGGGTGAGCCAGCGGCGCCAGCGGACTTCCAGCCACTGCTTCAGGTAGATCTGGTAGACCGCCACGATGATGGCGCCGGCGGCGATGGCGCAGAAGATCAGGATCTGCTGCTGGAACGCGGCGAAGTCCTTCTCCTGGATGGCATTGTAGAAGGCGACGTTCCACTCGTTGAGCATCACCGTCGCGAACACCCACGCCAGCTCCAGCGCGATCACTGCGGCGAGGAGGCCGATGGCGATCCAGCGCTCCTCGCTCTTGAAATAGGGCACGGCGAGGCGGCGGATGTCGCCGAGAAGGGATAGAAGGGCACGCACGGCCGGGCTCTCCGGAAGGGGCTTCGCGGCGAGCATTGAACCCCCGCGCATGACTGAACCATGGCCGCAGGATGAAGGATTGGAAAGGTGCCGGTGGGGCAGGGGAGGGCGCGCGGCCCCTGCGGTTACAGACAGGATTGCGAAAGCTGTCTGTAACCCTGGGTCATCGGGCGATCGCTCGGGGGCGCCGGGTCACGCCTTCTTCACGAACTCGGTGCGCAGCACGAGGCCCTTCACCTTCTCGACCTTGCAGTCGATCTCTTCCGGGTCGCCGGTGAGGCGGATGCCCTTGACCAGGGTCCCGCGCTTCAGGGTCACGGAGGTGCCCTTCACCTTCAGGTCCTTGATGAGGGTCACGTTGTCGCCGTCCTTCAGGACGGCGCCGTTGGCATCGCGCGTTTCGGTATCGGACATCTTGCCTCAAACCTCCTTGGCCAGCTCGCGCAGGCGGAACTTCTGGATCTTGCCGGTGGAGGTCTTGGGAATTTCCTCGAAAACCACGTGGCGGGGGCACTTGTACGCCGCGAGATGGATGCGGCAATGGGCGATGATCTCTTCGGCCGTCGCGGTCATGCCGTCGCGCAGCTCGACGAAGGCGACGGGGGTCTCGCCCCACTTCTCGTCGGGCTTGGCCACCACGGCCGCGGCAGCGATCGCCGGATGCTTGTAGAGGGCGTCCTCCACCTCGATGGAGGAGATGTTCTCGCCGCCGGAAATGATGATGTCCTTGGAGCGATCCTTGAGCTGGATATAGCCGTCGGGATGCTTCACCCCGAGGTCGCCCGAGTGGAACCAGCCGCCGGCAAACGCCTTCTCGGTGGCGGAGGGGTTCTTCAGATAGCCCTTCATCACCACGTTGCCGCGGAACATGACCTCGCCCAGCGTCTCGCCGTCGGCGGGGACGGGAACCATGGTTTCGGGGTCCATCACGTCGAGGGATTCCAGCGCGCTGTAGCGCACGCCCTGCCGCGACTTGAGGAAGGCCCGCTGCTTCGCGTCGAGCGCGTCCCACTCGGAATGCCAGTCGTTGACGACCGCCGGACCATAGACCTCGGTGAGCCCGTAGACGTGGACCACGTTGAAGCCGGCATCCTGCAT
Source organism: Xanthobacter sp. (assembly GCA_041915035.1). Taxonomy (GTDB): domain Bacteria; phylum Pseudomonadota; class Alphaproteobacteria; order Rhizobiales; family Xanthobacteraceae; genus Xanthobacter. The sequence continues at coordinate 2,785 of JAYSCE010000380.1, read as the reverse complement.
GGCGGCCAGCACGGCCTCCGGCGGCGGGGCGGCGGCGGTGATGAATTCCACCCGCCCGGGCAGGGGGCGCTTGTCCGCCTCCGGCGCGTTGAGCAGGGTCGACATGACGATGGGGGCGCCGCACATGTGCGTGACCTTGTGGTCGGCGATGGCATCGAACATGGCCTTCGCCCGCACCTGCCGCAGGCACACATGGGTGCCGGCAACGAGCGTGATCGACCAGGGGAAGCACCAGCCGTTGCAGTGGAACATGGGCAGCGTCCACAGATAGACCGGATGCTTGCCCAGGGCGCACGTCACCACATTGCCGACCGCCAGCAGATGGGCGCCGCGGTGGTGGTAGACGACGCCCTTGGGGTCCCCCGTGGTGCCGGACGTATAGTTCAGCGCGATGGCGTCCCATTCGTCCGCCGGCGGCTTCCATGCGAAGTCTTCGTCGCCGGTGGCAAGGAAATCCTCGTATTCCATCGTGCCGATGCGCTCGCCCGCGCCGGTGAACTCGGGATCGTCATAGTCGATCACCAGCGGCTTGCGGACGGCGAGGGCGAGGGCCGCCTTGATGACGGGCGAGAATTCGCGGTCGGTGATGAGCACCTTCGCCTCGCCGTGGTCGAGGGTGAAGGCGAGGATGGCGGCGTCAAGCCGGGTGTTGAGCGAGTTGAGCACGGCGCCCGTCATGGGCACGCCGTAGTGCGCTTCCAGCATCGCCGGGGCATTGGGCAGCATGACAGCCACCGTGTCGCCGACGCCGACTCCCACCTTCGACAGCGCCGAGGCCAGGCGGCGGCTTCGGGCGTAGAAATCGCGGTAATTGCGCTTGAGGCCGCCGTGCAGGATCGCGGTGCGGTCGGGAAACACGCTCGCCGCTCGCTCGAGGAAGCCGAGGGGCGTCAGCGGCTGGTGGTTCGCCGCGTTCCGATCGAGATCCTGGTCGTAGATGCCGGCCATCGTGTCCCCCCACTCGTGCGAATGCTTGTTTTCGCGCCGGGATTCCGGTCGAATTGGAGCGCGAACCTAGCCGAGGGCGGCGGGGCGGTGCAATCGGCCGAGCCCGATACCAAAGTACCAGTTCGCAGCAGGTGGTTGCGGGCTCGGGCGACAAACGTCTTACGCATTTGTGCGAGCTTGCGCCGTAAAAAAGCACCCGGCACTACCGGGCTAAAGAAGACCCTTGAGGGAGACGTCCATGTCCATTGATGGCGCGAGCCGCTACGCGCAGGCCTATGCCGGCTGGAAGACCGATCCGTCCGCCTTCTGGGCCGAGGCCGCCCGGGGCGTCGACTGGACCCGCCCGCCGGAAACCATCTTCGATGCCGACGCCGGCGTCTACGGCCGCTGGTTTCCCGATGCGGTGGGCAACGTCTGCCACAATGCGCTTGATCGTCACGTCGCCGCCGGCCGCGGCGATCAGGCGGCGCTGATCTATGACAGCCCCGTCACCGGCACCAAGCGCACGCTCACCTATGGCGAGATGCTGAAGGAGACGGCGACCCTGGCCGCCGTGCTTCAGGACATGGGCGTCGGCAAGGGCGACCGCGTTCTCATCTACATGCCCATGGTGCCGGAAGCGATCTGCGCCATGCTGGCCTGCGCCCGTATCGGCGCCATCCATTCGGTGGTGTTCGGTGGCTTCGCCGCCAAGGAACTGGCCACCCGCATCGAGGATGCCGAGCCGAAGGTGATCCTCGCGGCGTCCTGCGGCATCGAGCCGAACCGCGTCGTGCCCTACAAGCCGCTCCTGGATCTCGCCATCTCCATGTCGGCGGTGAAGCCCGAAAGCTGCCTCGTGCTCCAGCGCGTTCAGGGGCCGGGCGCGCTTGTCGAAGGCCGCGATCTCGACTGGCAGGCCGCGGTCGATGCCGCCGCCGCCGCGGGCAAGGCTGCCCCTTGCGCCGACATGCTGGCCACCGACCCGCTCTACATCCTCTATACCTCCGGCACGACCGGCAAGCCCAAGGGCGTCGTGCGCGACACCGGCGGCTACATGGTGGCGCTCGACTGGAGCATGAAGAACCTCTACGGCATCAAGCCCGGCGAGGTGTTCTGGACCGCCTCCGACATCGGCTGGGTGGTGGGCCATTCCTACATCGTCTACGCCCCGCTGATCCTCGGGGCGACCACCCTGGTCTATGAGGGCAAGCCCGTGGGCACGCCCGATGCCGGCGCCTTCTGGCGGGTGATCGAGGAGCACGGCGTCGTCGCGCTGTTCACCGCGCCGACCGCGCTCCGCGCCATCAAGAAGGAGGACCCGGACTGCCTCCTGAAGCAGGGGCGCGACCTCTCGCGCTTCCGCACCCTGTTCCTCGCCGGCGAGCGGGCGGATCCCGATACGGTGGTGTGGGCGCAGGAGCAACTGAAGGTGCCGGTGGTGGACCACTGGTGGCAGACGGAAACCGGCTGGGCCATCGCGGGCAATCCCGTGGGCCTCGGCATGCTGCCGGTGAAGCACGGTTCGCCCACCGTGGCGATGCCGGGCTATGACATCCAGGTGCTGGACGAGGGCGGCCATGAAGTGCCGCGCGGCCAGCTCGGCGCGATCTGCGTGAAGCTGCCGCTGCCGCCCTCCTGCCTGCCCACGCTGTGGAACAACGACGAGCGCTTCCGGAAGAGCTACCTCTCGCACTTCCCCGGCTACTACGAGACGGCGGATGCGGGCTTCATGGACGAGGACGGCTATCTCTACATCATGGCCCGCACCGACGACATCATCAACGTCGCCGGCCACCGCCTGTCGACCGGCGGCATGGAGGAAGTGCTGGCGGGCCACCCCAATGTCGCGGAGACC
>JAYSCE010000379.1:0-4635 GCA_041915035.1 Xanthobacter sp. | reverse complement strand
GCGGTGATGCCCATGGCCTTGTGGTCGTAGCCCACCGAGCCACCAGACGCGAACGCGTCATCCAGCCAGAAGCCGTGGCGGGCGGAGATGGCGTTGGCGGTGTCGGAGAAGGTGGCCGTGCCCTTGTCGGCCGCCACGACCAGATAGGGGTCGTCCCCGTCGAGCCGCACAGTGTCGGCCGGAGGCACCACGGCGCCGCCCTTGAGATTGTCGGTGAGGTCGAGGAGCGAGGAGACGAACACCTCATAGGCCGCCGTGCCCTCGGCGAACACGGCTTCGCGGGAGCCGCCCACGGGCAGGCGCTTGGGCACGAAGCCGCCCTTGGCGCCCACGGGCACAATGACGGCGTTCTTCACCTGTTGCGCCTTCACGAGGCCGAGGATCTCGGTGCGGAAATCCTGCGGCCGGTCGGACCAGCGGAGGCCGCCGCGCGCCACCTTGCCGAAGCGAAGGTGGACGCCCTCGACGCGCGGCGAATAGACGAACACCTCATAGAGCGGGCGGGGCAGGGGCAGCCCCTCCACCCTGGCGCTCTCGAACTTGATGGCGATGGGTTCGCGCAGGCGGCCCTGCGTATCCTTCTGGTAGTAGGTGGTGCGCAGCGCCGCATCCACGAGGTTCACGAAACGTCGCAGGATGCGGTCTTCGTCGAGGCTGGACACCTCCGCGAGGGCTTCGTCGATGGCTTCGCGCAGCGGCGTCTCCCGGGCGGCACGGGCCTCGGCGGACGTGTCCTGCGCCGGGTCGAAGCGGGCGTGGAACAGTCCGACGATGGCGCGGGCGAGGGTGCCGTGGCGGTTCAGCGTCTGCCAGATATAGTCCTGCGAGAAGGGGATGCCCGCCTGCCGCAGATAGCGGCCGAGTGCGCGGACCAGCGCAGCCTCCCGGAAGCTGAGGCCGGCATCGAGCACGAGGGCGTTGTAGCCGTCATTCTCCGCCGCGCCGCGCAGCACGGCGTTGAGGCAGTCCTCCAGGCGCACGGCGGAGCCCTCCACCGATATGGAGCCGCCGTCCGCCCGCTCCAGCGACATGTCGTGGACCCAGCTCTTGGGGCCACCGGCGGGCTCGATGCGGAAGGTGCGCTCGTTGATGGCCTTTAGGCCCATGTTCTCCAGCATGGGCACCCGCGCCGCCAGCGGCAGGGGCGCGCCATAGGAGAGGAGGCGCAGGGCGATGCGCCGGTCGTCGTCGCCTTCGCGGCGGTAGAAATCCAGGGCGACGGGTCGCTCCTCCGACAGGCGTTCGAGCAGCTCGATGTCGGCGAGGGCGGTGGGCACGCCATAGGCCGCGCGGTAGCCGGGATCGAACGCCTCCACATAGCGTCGTGCAAGGCGGGCTGAATCCGCTGCGTCGATGCCGGGTACGTTCACCACCGCGGCGGCGAGGCGGTCACGCCAGGTGAGGATGGCATCCGCCACCGCCCGCTCCAGCTCACCCTTGTCCACCTCGGGGATGCGCCCTTCGGTGCGGCCGATGTCGTAATGCACGCGCGTGAGCGGCAGGCCGGCGACGAACGCCTGCTCCAGGGAGGTGACCGTTCCGCCATAGGATTTTTCGAGGATGGCGCCCACCCGGTCGCGGACCTGCGCATCGAACCGCTCGCGGGGCAGGAAGGTGAGCACGGAGACGAAGCGGTCGAACCGGTCGGCCCGCGCCAGCACCTTCAGACGCGGCCGGTCGTAAAGGGAGAGGATTTCCCGGGCGTGGACGAGCAGCGTCGGCACGTCGATCTGGAACAGGTCGTCGCGCGGGTAGGTTTCCAGCACGGTCGAGAGGGCGCGGGCGGAATGGCTGTCCGGCTCAAGCCCGGCCCCGCGGATGACGGACTCCGCCTTGAGGCGCAGATAGGGGATCTCGCGCAGGGAATGGGTGTAGGCTGTGGAAGCGAACAGGCCGATGAGCCGCACCTCGCCGATGAGCCGGCCCTTCTCGTCGTGGGCCTTGATGCCCACATAGTCCATCACATCCCGCCGATGCACCCGCGAGCGCAGGCTGGCCTTGGTGAAGAGGAGCGGGGTCGGGCCATCGAGGAAGGCGCGGATTTCCGGTGTCGTCACCACCGGCGCATCGCCGAGGCGCAGTTCGTGGACGTCGGGATTGCGCAGGATGCCGAGGCCGCTGTTCTCCTCCGCCTTGAGCCCGTCCTCGGTCAGCTCATAGTGGCGCAGACCGAGGAAGATGAAATTGTCCTCGTTCAGCCACTCCAGAACGTCGGCGGCTTCCTCGCGGGCGTCGTCGTCGTAGGGCCGCTTCTCGCGCCTGTAGCCCTTGGCGAGGCTCTTCACCTGCTTGCGCATGGCCGAGAAGTCGAGATTGGCGGCGCGCACGTCGGCGAGCGTCCGCTCCAGCCCCGCCTTCAGCTCCGCCGCCACGGCCTCGTCGATGGCGGCCACGTGGATATGAATGAGGCTTTCGCGGTTCTCTTCCGACAGGCCGCGGGTGCCGGGGCTCTCCAGGCCGCGCACCGCGCCGTCGCTGTCCCGCTCCACATGCAGGATAGGGTGGGCGGCGAGCTTCACCACCAGGCCGCGGTCGGCGAGTTCGCCGGCGACCGAATCGAACAGGAAGGCCATGTCATCATTCACCGCCTCGATGACGGTGATGGCCGGGCCGGGAAGGGCGGGATTGAACACCCGCACGCTAGGCTGGCCCTTGGGGCGACCGGCCACATGGGCCCAGGCCTCGCGCAGCAGGACGACGATGCAGGCCGCCGGGAGGGGCGCGAGATCTTCCGGCGCCACGGCGGCGAGGAAGGTGTCGGCGAAGCCGGCCGGCAGATGGGGCGCTTCGCGTTCGACCAGCGCCTTCACTGCGGCCAGGGCCGTCTCGTCGTGGAGCCCTTGCGCACCGGCTTGAAATCCCATGACGTTCATGGCCTTTCCTCACTGTGTGGCTCCCGGCCGCGGGTTCCCCCGGCGCGGCGAGCATGACGTTGTGGCCCGGAGCGGCGACGCTGGAATGACGAGGCGACCCAATGGCATCGAAAGTGAAGGCAGTAGGGGGCGTGGAAAAGGCCAAAAGCGCGACTGCTGCAAATAAAGGCAGGCCTGAAACTAAGGCGCCGCCGTCCGGCCGGAAGTCTTCGGCCAAGGTTGCTGCGCCGAAGACGCCGGTTTCTGTCGCTGAACCGGCCCGCCCGCGCGACGATCTTCCCGCCGTTGCCCTCGCCATCCCGCCCGCCGAGCTGGATGCGCAGAATCAGGCCTATTTCGACAAGTGCGTGGACAAGATCGGCTTCGTGCCGAATGTCCTTCAGGCCTACGCGCTCGACATGGCGAAGCTGAACGCCTTCGCCGGCATGTATAATGACCTGATGCTCGCCCCCTCCGGCCTCTCGAAGCTGGAACGGGAGATGATCGCGGTGGTCGTCTCCAGCATCAACCGTTGCTATTACTGCCTCACTGCGCACGGGGCGGCGGTGCGCCAGCTGTCCGGAGATCCCATCCTCGGCGAGCAGATGGTGATGAACTATCGCGCCGCACGCCTGGATCCGCGCCGCCGGGCCATGCTCGACTTCGCCGCCAAGCTCACCGAGCAGCCCCACGCGGTGGAGGAGGAAGACCGGGAAGCGCTGCGCAAGGTCGGGTTCTCCGAGCGCGACATCTGGGACATCGGCGCCGTGGTCGGCTTCTTCAACATGTCCAACCGCATCGCCTCAGCGACGGACATGCGCCCGAACGAGGAATACCACGCCCAGGCGCGCACGCCGAAGGGGTGAGGGGCGGTCCCAGGACTCGTGCGCCGGCCTGGAAAGATATATTCTCGTGGATATAGTTTCCAGGATCGGGAGGCACGGCATGGGTTGGGTGCGCCGGCTGTTGGTCTTCCTCATGCTTCTCTCGCCCGCGCTTGCCGCCGCTCCGCCGGTGGCGAGGGCGGAGACGGCCGGGGAGGATTGCGCCAAAGCGGCATGGCCGCTCGCGTCCGCGCGCACCCGGCTCGCGGCGCCGGTTCGGACGGTGGAGGCCGGCGGACGCCTCTCCCTGCCGCTGGAGGGCGCGGTCAAGCTGGCCTTGTCGGATCGCGCATCCGTCGCCCTTCCGTTCCCACCGACACGGCAGGGGCGGGACCCGCAGGCCGGATTCGTGCGCCTCGCCGTTCCCCCGCCGGGTGGCGACTACCAGATCACGGTGTCGGATGGCGCGTGGCTCGACGTGTTTGTGGAGGGCAAGCCATTGGCGCCGCTCGCCTTCACTGGGGTGCATGCTTGCCCGGGCGTGCGCAAGAGCCTGCGCTTCCGGCTGCCCCCGGGCGAGGCTGTACTGGTGGTGAGCGATGCCGTTGGCGCCAGTCTCGGACTGGTCATCGATGCAGTTGCGCCGTGAGCCGGCAACAACTTGAGCTCAACTCGGGCGCGTATGGCTGTGGATTACCTCCTGCCGCTACGGCGGTCAGACAATAGTGGTAAGATCGAGCTAGACATTTGTCGGCGCCCCGGTCTATTGACGCAGCCGCGGCGGAGCGTGCTAGCTTGCGCCCAAGATCAAGCGCACCGGACAAGGTGCCTTTAGTTGCGGAGGTCGGCTGAAGCGTGCTCGCCTGCGACGCGCGGCCGGGGAACAGCGAGGGCGCCTTACGATCATGGACAGCGTCTCAGACGTGCCCTACATCGTTGAAGCTTCAGGTCTTACGAAG
>JAYSCE010000378.1:0-4650 GCA_041915035.1 Xanthobacter sp. | reverse complement strand
CCACCGACGACGCGGGCGTCTCGCGCATCGATCTCACCAATGAATATCTGCGCGCGTCGCAGGACCACGGCCTCGGCTATCGCCGGCTGAAGGTGTTCGCCCATACCGCCATCGACAAGGCCTTCCTGCCGCCGCCGGAAAAGGCCCGCCAGCGCTCCCGTCTCGATGCCGCCTTCGCCGCCTTCGAGCAGGAGGTGACGGACGCGCTGCCCCTCGGCACCCGGCTCAAAGCCTTCTTCCGCGCGCTGGTGGGTGCGGGAGGGCGTTGAAGGCCGGGCCTCAGGCGGGCTCGCGTGCTTCCGCCGGCCCGCGGGGCGGGGGCGCCGTGGCATATTCCTCCAGATCCTGGGAGGGGCCCCACAGGTCGGCGACCGTCGCGCCCGTGTCGCGCGGCGGCCGGCGCAGGAAGGCGAGGATCTCGTGCGGCCACACTCGCCGGCCGATCTTCGTGTACCAGCGCATGGCGTGGCGCAGGCGCGGGTCACGCTCGAGATACGTGCGCCGGAGCGCCTTCGGGCGCAATTGCAGCACCGCCTCGGTGAGCTTCACCCAAGCAAGCGTCCGCCACGCCGGCATGTGGCGCGTGGCGAGCACCTGGTGCTTGTAGTCCCAGCGGCGGCGATCGGGCTCGATCACCCGCCGCTCGGCTGCGAGCCGGTAGTAGGGCGTCCAGCGATGCGGCGTCACGTACAGCATCTGGATCTGGTCCGGATCGTGGGCGAGGAGGCGCCTCAGGCCGCGCCAGTGGTCGCGGTCGGTCTCCTCCTCGAAGCCCACCACCCAGGTGGCCATGGAGAGGATAGAATGGCGGCGCAGCAGGCGGATCGCCTCCCGATCCGTGTCGATGCCGCCGCCCTTGCGGATCAAGGCGAGGGTCGCTGCATCCGTATTCTCCAGCCCGAGCAGGAAGCGCACCCAGCCGGCCTTGCGGTACAGGTGCAGGATGTCGGCATCGCGCACGATGTCGTCGGCGCGGGTGGAGCCGACGAGCACGAGGTCCACCTCCTCCGCGATCAGCGCCTCCAGAAAGGCCCGCCAGGCCTTTTTCGACGAGGTGGGGTTCTCGTCGGCGAAGTTGATGACCTTCACGCCCTGCTCGCGGTGGAGGCGCGCCAGTTCCTTGGCGAAGAGGACGGGATCGCGATGGCGCCAGCGGCTCCAGAAGCCGCGCTGGCCGCAATAGGTGCAAGGATGCGGGCAGCCGCGCGAGAACTGCACCACCACCGCGCGCAGGCCGCCCCAGTAGGAATAGCGGGCGTGATCGATCAGCTCCCAGCCGATGCGGTAGGCATCGAGGTTCTGGATGATCGGCGCAGGTGGGGTGGCGCGCGGGCCGTCGGCGTCGCGGAAGGCGAGGCCGGGGATGTCGGCGAGGGGCGTGCCGGTGTGAAGCGCGGCCATGAGTCGGCGCGCCGTCTCCTCGCCTTCGCCCCGGACGATGGCCGTCACGTAAGGTTCCACGGCGAGAATCTCGCGCCAGTGGTAGGTGGGGAACACGCCGCCATAGACGATGAACGCCTCGGGCAGCGCTTGGGCGACGCCGGCCGCCACGGTCGCGATCACCGGGTGGGCGGAGGTGGAGCCCGAATGGCCGAACAGCACGGCGTCTGGCCGAAAGGCCGCGGCGGCGGCGACCAGTTCGGCCACCGTCATGGGCTTCAGCTCGCCGTCCACGAGGCGCACCTCATGCCCGTCATCGATCAGAGGTCCGCCGATGGCGAGCAGGCCGAGCGGGGGCAGGTGATCGTCGGGAACGCGGCTGCCGATGGCGGGATGCGGCACGTTGATGAGCAGGATGCGCACGCGCCCTCGCTTCCTCTGCGCCGATGGGCCTTCCGATACGTCACTGCTTAACCCGTCCCCGGCAGATGTGCCATCCTCCGAGCAACTGGGAGGCGATGATGGCCGAGGGTCACGAGCGGGGCGACGGCCCGGCGCCCATGCAGGGGGGCGGGTTCTACAACGACCATGCCCAGCATCAGGCCAAGGGCGGCGCCCATGGGTTGCCGCTGATCGCGCGGGCGTTCGAGGGGATGGCGCTCCAGGGCCCCGTCGTGCTGGCCGATTACGGCAGCGCCACCGGCCGCAACTCGCTGCTGCCCATGGGGGTGGCGCTTAGCGAGGTGCGCCGCCGGCTGGGGCCGGAGGTGCCGGTGTCGATCGTCCACACCGACCAGCCGGGCAATGACTTCACAGGCCTGTTTCAGCTGCTGCGGGACGATCCCGAAAGCTATCTCAGGCGCGACGCGCGCGCCTTCGCCTCGGCGGTGGGGCGGACCTTCCACGAGCAGGTCCTGCCCGATGCCAGCGTGGATTTCGGCTGGTGCTCGTTCGCAGCCCACTGGATGAGCCATGCGCCTGTGATGCCCGCCGGACATGTTTGGCCGCGGCAGACGGCGCCGGACGTGCGCGCCGCCTTCGCCGCGCAGGCGGAGGCGGACTGGCGGGCCTTCCTCGCCGCCCGCGCGCGGGAGCTGAAGCCCGGCGGCGCCCTGGTGGTGGTGCAGCCGAGCCTGCCGGAGGACGAGCGCACCACCTTCCCGGTGCTGATGCCCTGGGTGGACGCAGAGCTGGACGCCATGGTTCTCGGGGGCGCCCTGACGCCGGACGAGCGCGGGCGCATGACCATCCTGGTGTTCGAGCGCACCGCCGCCGAGGCCCGTTTTCCTTTCATCGGCGGCGCCTTCGTGGGGCTGACCCTCGTCGCTGACGAGGCGCGCGAGATGCCGGACCCGTTCTGGCCGGCCTACGCAGCGGACGGGGATGCGGCGGCGCTGACGGACAAGCATCTCGGCTTCTTCCGCGCGCCTTTCCTGCCCTCGCTGCTGGCGGCGCTCGACGCCGGCCGCGATGCCGCTTTCCGCGCGGCGTTCACGGATCGGCTGTTGGCCGGGCTCGAAAGGCGCATGCGCGCGGCGCCGCAGCCGCTGCTGTCGCCCATGGTGATCCTCACCGGGCTCTACCGGAAGGCGGGTTAGGCCTCACGGCGGCGCGGAAATGCCCCGCGCCAGCGCCACCGGCACGCCGTCGCCATCGCGGGCGAGCGCCGCTGCCTCGGCGATAGGCAGGGGGCGGCCGAGCAGGAAACCCTGCGCCTCGGCGCAGGAGGTGCGGGCGAGCAGCGCCCACTGCTCCTCGGTCTCGATACCCTCGGCGACGGTGGCGATGCCGAGCCGGCTGGTGAGCACGGTGATGGCCTCGACGATGGCCGCGCTCGCCGAGCCCTCGGTGGCGTCCTGCACGAAGGAGCGGTCGATCTTGATCTTGTCCAGGGGCAGAAGGCGCAGCCGGCTGAGGCTGGAATAGCCGGTGCCGAAATCGTCGAGTACGATCTTCACCCCGATCGCGCGCAGCCGCTGGAGAACGGCGAGGCTGGTCTGCTCGCTCTCGAACAGGGCGCTCTCGGTGATCTCGCATTCGAGGCGGTGGGCGGGCAGGCCGCTGTCGCGCAGAGCCTTCTCCACCGTTGAGACGATGTCACCGAAGGCGAGCTGCACCGGCGAGAGGTTCACCGCCACCTTCAGCGTGCCCGGCAGGCCGGCGATGTCGGCCGCCGCCCGCCGCAGCACGAAGGCGCCGATCTCGACGATGCTGCGGGAATCCTCGGTCAGTGGCACGAAGGTGGAGGGATCGACGGAGCCGCGGCGCGGGTGGTTCCAGCGCAGCAGCGCCTCGAAGCCGGTGAGCGCGCCGGTGGCCACCGAGAAGATGGGCTGGTAGGCCAGCTCGAACTGCTCCTGCGCCAGGGCCTCGCGCAGATCCTGCTCCATCTCCAGCCGGGCGCGCAGGTGGGTGTCCATCTCCGGCTCGAACACGCACAGCGTGCCACGGCCCCACGCCTTGGCGCGGTAGAGGGCGAGGTCGGCCTGCTTGAGCAGGGTGTCGGCGTCGGTCCACGCCACCTCCGCCACCGCGATGCCAACGCTGACGCTGATGGAGATGGTGTGGCCGAGGGCGGAATAGGGCGCGCTGAGCAGGGCGATGATGCGCTCCGCCAGTTGCGCCGCCGCCTCCGGCTGCTGCTCGCCGATGCTGATGACGGCGAATTCGTCGCCGCTGAGGCGGGCGACCCGGTCGGTCGCCGGCACGCAACTCGTGAGGCGCGACGCCACGGTGCGCAGCAGGGCGTCGCCCACCGGGTGGCCGAGGGTATCGTTGACATCCTTGAAGCGGTCGAGGTCGAGATAGAGCAGGGCCATCTTCTCGCCCAGCTCGGCGGCCTGGTAGAGCAGCTTGCCCATGCGCTCGCGGAACACCACCCGGTTTGGCAGGCCGGTGAGGTCGTCGTGGTGGGCGAGGAAGCGGATGCGCCCCTCGCGCTCGATCAGCGCCATGTTCTGCCGCTGCGCCTCGTCCGCCGCCGCGGTGGCGCGCCGGTTGGCCTCGGCCAGTTCCGCCTGCACCGCCTTGAGCGCGGTGACGTCGGTGCGGATGGCCACCACGCCGCCGTCCGCGGTGTGCCGGTCGGTCATCAGCACCCAGCGCCCGTCGATGAGCCGCCGCTCCACCGGGCTGTGCTCCGGGCGATGCCATCTGGCCCGTTCGGCGACCTCCTCTTCGCTCGCCGGACCGGACAGGGGCGCCCTGGCGGCGGCCGCGCCCGCCCGCATGACATCCTCGAAACGGGCGCCCGGCACCAGATAGGGGGCG
>JAYSCE010000377.1:2723-4650 GCA_041915035.1 Xanthobacter sp. | reverse complement strand
TGGCTCTTGCCCGCGCCCTCCGGCCCGACGAGGCAGGCAACGCGGGACGGCCAGTCGGGGAATGCGTCGATCAGGGCGAGCGCAGCCGCGTTGCCGGGGGCGGCGAGGAAATCCTCGCGCCGGAGTGCGGGCTGGTTCGGCAGGTCGAGGGGAAGCTGTCGCGGCGGCTCGGCCGGGGTGCGGGGCATCGGGTCAGCGCGTCTCGGCGGGCGGATCTTCGTCCGCCGCGCCCTGGTAGAGCGAGGACTGCATGTAGCGGGCGATGGCGAAGCGCACCAGAACGCCGGCGACGGCCGTGAGCGGAACCGCCAGCAGCAGGCCCACGAAGCCAAAGAGATAGCCGAAGGCGAACAAGGCGAACATCAGCCACACCGGGTGCACGCCGATGCTGTCGCCCACCAGCTTCGGCGAGAGCACATAACCCTCGATGGTCTGGCCGGCGACGAAAATGGCGAGCACGGTGCCGATCATGCTCCAGTCCGGGAAGAACTGGACGATGGCCACGCCCATGGCCAGCACGAAGCCGGTGAGCGAGCCCACATAAGGGATGAAGGTGATGACACCCGAGACGATGCCGATCAGCAGGCCGAAGTTCAGCCCCACCATGGAGAGGGAGACGGCATAGAAACCGCCGAGCAGCAGGCAGACCATGGCCTGCCCGCGCACGAAGCCGGCCACGGCATTGTCCATGGCGAGGGCGAGGCTCCTCACCACCGGGCGGTGCGGCACGGGCACCAGCCGGTCCACCAGACCCACCATCTCGTTCCAGTCGCACAGGATATAGAATACAACCACTGGCGTCACCACCAGCAGCGCGAACAGCGAGATCAGCGCCTGCCCGCCGGACCAAACGGACGAGAGCAGGCTCAGCACATGGCTCACTCCCTGCGTCATCAGGTCGGAGATGGAGCGCTGCATGTCCGGCAGCCGGTCGCCCACGATGCCACTCAGCCATTCCCGGTTTTCTTCGGTCAAGAGGCCCTGCAGGCGCGTCACATAGGACGGCAGGCGCTGGATGAACTCGAACAGCTGGGACGACAGGATGGGCAGCGCCAGCAGGAAGAACAGCATCACCAGCAACAGCATGATCCCCACCACGACCAGCGCGGAGAGGGTGCGGGCGACGCCGATGCGCTCCAGGCGCGCGACGACCGGATTGAGGAAATAGGCGAGCACGATGCCGGCCACGAACGGCAGAAGGATCCCGGCGAGCAGCCACAGGACGAACGCGGTGAGTAGCAGCGCGCCCACCCAGAAGCGGGCCTGGATGCGCACGGAGGGGCCCTCCACCTCGGCATGGACCGGCAGGGGCATGCGCGGCAGGCGGGCGAAGGCGGCACCGCGCCGCGCCGGCGACGTGGGGTCGCTGCGGAGTTCCGGCATACGGGTGCGGTCGCCGTCCATCACCTTGCGCCTTTCAACCGGCCGCCCCGAGAAGCGCCGATCCTGAACCGTTGCCCCTCAGCTTGCCATATGGCGCGTCCATGCGGCGAGATAGGCAGCGGCAGAAAGGCCCGTCAAGAGGCCGACAAGCACCAGCCCCAGATCGTACAGGCCGGGCACCGTCACCCCGAAGCCCGCGCTGGCCAGCACAAGGGCGGCGAAGCTGATCTGGGCCGCCGTATTGACCTTGGAAATTAGCAGCGGGCTGATGGTTACCGGCTTCGCCATCACCAGCGACAGCACCACCGCGCCGATAATCATCACGTCCCGCGACACCACCGCAATTGCCACCCAGCGCGGGATGAGCCCCACCACCGCCAGTGTCACGTAGATGGAGACAAGGAGCGCCTTGTCGGCAACCGGGTCCAGATAGGAGCCGAGCTCAGTCTGCATCTGGAAGCGCTTGGCGATGAAGCCGTCGAGTGCATCGGAAATCCCGGCCGCGAGGAACAGCCAGAAGGCGAACAGCGGTTCGCCGGACGCA
>JAYSCE010000377.1:0-2713 GCA_041915035.1 Xanthobacter sp. | reverse complement strand
ACCAGGAAGATGCGCAGCAAGGTGATGATATTGGGGATGCTCACGGCTCTTCCGCCACCCTGATAGCGTTGAAAGGCCCGTCATTGGAGGGCGCGGAGGGCTCCGCGCCGCGTTCAGCCGCTGATCCGCTCGATCTCGGCACCGCAGCGCGACAGCTTCTCTTCCAGCTTCTCGAATCCGCGATCGAGATGATAGACGCGCTGCACCATGGTCTCGCCCTCGGCGGCGAGGCCGGCGATGACGAGGGAGACCGAGGCACGCAGGTCGGTGGCCATCACCGGGGCGCCGGTCAGCCGCTCGACGCCCTCCACCACGGCGGTGTCGCCGTCGAGCTGGATACGGGCGCCGAGGCGGGCCAGCTCCTGCACATGCATGAAGCGGTTCTCGAAAATGGTTTCGGTGATGCGCGAGCGTCCCTTGGCCTTCGTCATCAGGGCCATGAGCTGGGCCTGGAGGTCCGTCGGGAAGCCCGGATAGGGGGCGGTGGAGACCTCCACCGGCAGGATGCCGGCGCCGTTGCGGCGCACGCGGATGCCCTCGTTGGTGGCGTCGATCTCCGCGCCAGCGTGGCGCAGGGTCTCCAGCGCGTCTTCAAGCAGGTCCGGGCGGGCGCCCGCAAGCATCACGTCGCCGCCGGTCATGGCCGTGGCCATGGCATAGGTGCCGGTCTCGATGCGATCTGGCAGCACCGCATGCCGGGCGGCCTTGAGGCGCGGCACGCCCTCGATGCGGATGGTGGAGGTGCCGGCCCCCTCGATGCGCGCGCCCATCTTGATGAGGCAGTCGGCGACGTCGACGATCTCCGGCTCGCGCGCGGCGTTCTCGATCACGCTCTCGCCCCGTGCGAGGGCGGCGGCCATCAGCGCGGTATGGGTCGCGCCCACCGACACCTTCGGAAACACGATGCGGGCGCCGGTGAGCCCACGCGGCGCCCTGGCCAGCACGTAGCCGGCGTCGATCTCGATGTCCGCGCTGAGCGCGCGCAGCGCGTCGAGGTGAAAATCCACCGGCCGGGTGCCGATGGCGCAGCCGCCCGGCAGGGAGACCTTGGCGACGCCCATGCGGGCGAGGAGCGGCCCAACCACCCAGAAGGAGGCGCGCATCTTCGACACCAGCTCGTAAGGGGCGACGGTGTCGACGATAACGCGGGCATCGATCTCCAGCGTCTGGCCGGCATAGGGGTCGTCCCCGTTGCGCTTGCCGTTGGTGGTGATGTCCACGCCGTGATTGCCGAGGATGCGCTGCAGCAGCGCCACGTCCGCGAGCCGCGGCACGTTCTCGAGAATCAGCTTCTCCTCGGTCAGGAGGCTGGCGATCATCAGCGGCAGGGCTGCGTTCTTCGCGCCCGAGATGGGGATGGTGCCCTTCAACTCGTTGCCGCCGACGATGCGAATCTTGTCCATGCCGTCCTGTCCTTGCCTTGCGGGCGGCGCCCCCCGAGCCGGCCGTAAGCGGGTATAAGAGGAAAGCTCTAGCCCGCCTCGCCGTCCGGCACAATCGCGGGCTTCCCCTCGGGCGGGGCGCTGCTACCACCCGTTGCGGGATTTCCACCGGAAGCCTCGGGCGAAGACGACGGATCGGGCGCCTGTGGCGTGCGCCGGGCGCGGGCCTGCGTCTTGCGGCGCTGGAGATTGGCGCGCAGGGCGGCTGCGAGGCGGTCCGATCGATCCGTGTCAGAGGCCATGATGTTCCCTTTTCGTCCCATTAAGGCCGCTCCCGAGCCGGCGCAAGGGCACCCTTTCTCCTTACCTTTGCGTGCATTGCTGGCCTTGCCGCAGGGAGTGTGCTAACGAGCCCAATTGCTGGGCCGGGGGCACGCGGGCGTTCAGGCGCTCCACCATCCGCGCGCGGCGCGAGGACGGACCGACGCAATCTCGTCTCCTTCGCGACGGAGGGGGACTGGGCACGGCGGAAAAAAGGCATTATGCCCTCGTCCAGCCGCCGAACGGCAACGGGATTATCCGAACAACCGAGGGTTCGATCTATGAGTGACATCGCCGAGCGGGTGAAGAAGATTGTCGCGGAGCATCTGGGGGTTGAGCCCGAGAAGGTCACGGAGAGCGCCTCCTTCATCGACGATCTCGGCGCCGACAGCCTCGACACCGTCGAACTCGTGATGGCGTTCGAGGAGGCTTTCAACTGCGAGATCCCGGACGATGCCGCCGAGACCATCCTGACTGTGGGCGACGCGATCAAGTTCCTGGAAAAGAACGCGGCTTGATCCATTCGCGTGTCCATCTGGCGGTCGCGTGGCGCTCGGCGCCCGCGGCCGTTGTTGCACCGGGCCGCGCGCCAGGCGCGCTGATTGCCCGCCTCCCGGAGTTTTTCCCATGAGACGTGTTGTCGTCACCGGCCTCGGCATGGTGACGCCGCTCGCCTGCGGCGTCGAGCCGACCTGGCGGCGGCTTCTCGCCGGCGAAAGCGGTGTCAAGGCGATCAGCCATTTCGAGGTCGCCGACCTCGCGTGCAAGATCGCGGCGAACATCCCACGCGGCGACGGGTCCGACGGCACCTACAATCCCGACCAGTGGATGGAGCCGAAGGAACAGCGCAAGGTCGATGAAT
The DNA here is from genome assembly GCA_041915035.1 of Xanthobacter sp. Lineage (GTDB taxonomy): Bacteria > Pseudomonadota > Alphaproteobacteria > Rhizobiales > Xanthobacteraceae > Xanthobacter. The sequence continues at coordinate 148 of JAYSCE010000377.1, read as the reverse complement.
TCATCGTCTTCGCCATGGCCGCGGCCACCCAGGCTCTGGACGACGCCGGCTGGCATCCCACGGAGTACGAGGACCAGATCGCCTCGGGCGTCCTGATCGGCTCCGGCATCGGCGGCATCGAGGGCATCGCGGATGCGTCCCTGCTGCT
>JAYSCE010000376.1:0-4661 GCA_041915035.1 Xanthobacter sp. | reverse complement strand
GCCATGCTGAAGCTCCTAGGCAGTCGTCTCGCCACAGCCGTGCCCAGCCTGATCGGCGTGGTGATCGTGACCTTCCTGCTCACCCGCGTACTGCCCGGCGACACGGCGGCCTATTTCGCGGGACCCGCCGCCACCCCGCAAGCCATCGCCGAGATCCGCACCAAGCTCGGCCTCGACAAGCCGCTGCCGGTGCAGTTCGCCGATTACGTCTCGGCGCTGGCGAAGGGCGACCTCGGCGCCTCGCTCTCCACCGGCCAGCCGGTCGCGACCGAGATCGCAGCCCGCCTTCCGGCCTCGGCCGAACTGACGCTGGCAGGCCTGGTGCTGGCGCTGCTCATCGCGGTGCCGTTCGGCATCATGGCGGCGGTGCGACAGGGATCGTGGATCGATCATGCCTGCCGCATCATCACCACGGCTGGCGTGTCGTTGCCGGTGTTCTTCACCGGGCTCCTGCTGGTCTATGTCTTCTACTTCAAGCTAGGATGGGCGCCAGCGCCGCTGGGGCGGCTCGACGTGTTCTATTCCGCGCCGGAGACGGTCACGGGCTTCTACCTCATCGACAGCCTGATCGCCCGAGATCTCGAGACGTTCCGCGCGGCACTGGCGCAGCTTGCGGTGCCCGCGATCACGCTGGCCATCTTCGCCCTCGCGCCCATCGCCCGCATGACACGTGCCTCCATGCTGGCAGTGCTCTCCTCCGAATTCGTGCGCACGGCGAAGGCGGCGGGGCTGACGGACTACACCGTCATCATCACCTATGCCTTCCGCAATGCCATGCTCCCGGTGGTGACGACGCTGGGCATGGTGTTCTCCTTCCTGCTCGGCGCCAACGTGCTGGTGGAGAAGGTGTTCGCCTGGCCGGGCATCGGCTCCTACGCGGTCGAGGCGCTGATTACCTCGGATTATGCGCCGGTGCAGGGCTTCGTGCTCGCCATGGCGATCCTCTACGTGATCCTCAACCTCCTGATCGACCTTGCCTACGGCATCATCACGGCCGACACCCAGAAGGCCCCGGGCGGCCTTGCCGCGACGCTCGCCCACGCCCGCTACGTGATCTCGGACAACCCGGTCACCGGCATCGCCTTCGGCATGTTCCTGGTGCTGGTGTTGTGCGCCACGTTCGGGCCGTTCATCGTGCCCTACGACCCGCTCGCGTCCGACACGGCGGCGGCCTTGCAGGCCCCGTCCGCCGCCCACTGGTTCGGCACCGACAATCTCGGCCGCGACATCTTCTCCCGCGTGGTGGTGGCGAGCCGGCTGGACATGGCCATCGCCATCTTCTCGGTGGCGCTGGTGTTCGCCGTAGGCGGTGTCGCCGGCATCGCCTCGGGCTTCTTCGGTGGCTGGACGGACCGGATCATTGGCCGCATCTCCGACACCATCATGGCCTTTCCCCTGTTCGTGCTGGCCATGGGCATCGTGGCGGCGCTGGGCAATACGGTGACGAACATCGTCATCGCCACCGCCATCATCAATTTCCCGCTCTATGTGCGCGTGGCGAAGTCCGAAGCCGCCATCCGGCGCAATGCAGGTTACGTGCAGGCGGCGCGGCTCACCGGAAATTCGGAATGGCGCATCCTCCTGACGACCATTCTGCCCAATATCATGCCCATCATGATGGTGCAGATGTCGCTCACCATGGGCTACGCCATCCTGAACGCGGCGGGCCTCTCCTTCATCGGCCTCGGCGTGCGTCCGCCGACGCCGGAGTGGGGCATCATGGTGGCCGAGGGCTCGGCCTACATCGTCTCCGGTGAATGGTGGATCGCGCTGTTCCCCGGCCTCGCGCTCATGTTCGCGGTCTTCTGCTTCAACCTCCTGGGCGACGGTCTGCGCGACATCGTCGATCCCCAGCGCCGCACCTGAGGAGGCCGCCATGCATGGAGTTGTGGACGTGAAGGAACACGCCGCCAAGTCCGCCGAGGCCCCCAGCGGTCCGCTGCTTCAGGTGCGCGACCTCACCGTGGAGTTCGCCACCCGCCGCGGCATCGTCACGGCGGTGAGCAAGGTGGATCTCACCCTCGGCAAGGGCGAGACGCTGGGCATCGTGGGCGAGTCGGGCTCAGGCAAGTCCGTCACCTCCTACACGGTGATGCGCATCCTCGACCGGGCAGGCCGCATCGCGGAGGGCTCCATCACCTTCTCCGGCATCGATGTGGCCCATGCGCCCGAGAGCGAGATGCGCGACCTCCGCGGTCGCGAAATGTCGATGATCTTCCAGAACCCGCGGGCGGCGCTGAACCCCATCCGCACGGTCGGTGCGCAGATCGGCGATGTGCTGCTCCAGCATGTCCAGGCCGACCCGCGCAACGTGAAGGAAAAGGTCATCGACATCCTCAAGCAGGTGCGTATCGCCCGGCCGGAGGACCGCTACCACGCCTATCCGTTCGAGCTGTCCGGCGGCATGTGCCAGCGCATCGTCATTGCCCTGGCGCTCGCCTGCCGGCCGCAGCTGATGATCGCGGACGAGCCCACCACCGGCCTCGACGTGACCACGCAGAAGGCGGTGATGGACCTCGTGACCGAGCTGACGCGTGAGCGCGGCATGTCCACCATCCTCATCACCCACGATCTCGGGCTCGCCGCCGCCTATTGCGACACGGTCATGGTGATGGAGAAGGGCAAGGTGGTCGAGACCGCGCCCGCCGAGCGCATCTTCCGCGATCCCCAGCACCCTTACACCCGCAAGCTCATGCGCGCGACGCCCCGTCCGGGCATCACGCTGAAGGACCTGTTGCCGGAAGGCGAGGGCTCGTCCGCCGCAGCTGCGACGCCATCACCGGTGGCCGATGCCGGTGCGCCGCTTCTCACCGTCGAAAACCTCGTGCGCGAATATCCCCGACAGGGCGCGCCCTCGGCCTTCCTGTCCAAGCTCAAAGGCAAGACGCTGACGCGGGAGGAAACCATTTTCCGGGCCGTGGACGGCATCTCCTTCGAGGTGAAGCGCGGCGAGAGTGTCGGCCTTGTCGGCGAGAGCGGCTGCGGCAAGTCCACCACCTCCACCATGGTGATGCGCCTCATCGATCCCACGGCGGGAAAGATCACCTTCGCGGGTGAGGACATCGGCGCGATCCCGGCCAAGGACTTCGCTCACCACCCCATGCGCAAGCGCATCCAGATGGTGTTCCAGGACCCGACCGAGAGCCTCAATCCGCGCTACACCGCCTCCCGCGCCATCGCCGATCCCTTGCTGCGCATGGGGGGCTATTCCGGCGGGGCAAAGCTCGATGCCCGCGTGGCGGAATTGGCCGAAATGGTCGGCCTGCCCCAGAACCTGCTGGAGCGCTTCCCGCATCAACTTTCCGGCGGCCAGAAGGCCCGCATCGGCATCGCCCGCGCCATCGCGCTCGATCCCGATCTCGTCATCCTCGACGAGCCGACGGCCGCGCTGGACGTGTCGGTGCAGGCCGTGGTCCTGAACCTGCTGGAAGAGCTGAAACATCGGCTCGGCATGAGCTATCTGTTCGTCTCCCATGACCTCCACGTGGTCGGCCTGCTGTGCGACCGGGTGATCGTGATGCGGCAGGGGCGGATCGTGGAGGAGGGGACATCGCAGCAGGTGCTGGAGGCGCCCAAGGACGCCTATACCCGGGAACTCATCGCCGCCATTCCCCATCCCCCGGTCTGAGGCACGCCATGGCTACTGAAACCACCCTGCCCAAGGTCGAGGATGCCGCCCTTGCGCAGCTTCTCGACGGCGCGCTCTTCGCCCATGGCGTCACCGCGCGCCCGGAATGGCGCACGGAGGCGCTCGCCTATCTGCGCAGCATCGCCGATGCGGCGACCCTCGTCCGCAGTCTGGACCTCGGTGATACCGAGGAGCCGGCTCCCGTCTATCGTCCGTGAGGTGGTCATGAACGCGCCTGTCCCCGTTCCCGACGCCACCCGCCTTGCCGGCGCCACCGCTGCCGAGATCGCCGCGGCTGTTGCTTCCGGCACCGTCACCGCCCGCGCTGTCATCGAGGCGACGTTGGCCCGCATCGGCACCCTCGATCCCGCCATCAACGCCTTCACCGACGTCACTGCCGAGCGCGCCCGCGCCCATGCAGACGGCATCGACGCCGCCCGTGCCGCCGGCAAATCGCTGGGACCGCTCGCGGGTGTTCCGTTCGCGGTGAAGAACCTCTTCGACATCGCGGGTCTGCCCACCCGCGCCGGCTCCAAGATCAACCGCGAGCGTCCGCCCTCCGCCCAGGACGCCTTTCTGGTGGCCCAACTGGAGGCGGCCGGTGCCATCCTCGTCGGCGGGCTGAACATGGGCGAATACGCCTATGACTTCACTGGCGAGAACGTCCATGATGGCGCCTCGCGCAACCCGCACGACCTCACCCGCATGTCCGGTGGCTCCTCCGGTGGCACCGGGGCGGCGGTAGCGGCGGCCATGGTGCCTATCGCGCTCGGCTCCGACACCAACGGCTCCATCCGCGTGCCGTCTTCCCTGTGCGGCACGTTTGGGCTGAAGCCCACCTATGGCCGGCTCGGGCGGGGCGGGAGCTTCCCGTTCGTGACGGCGCTGGACCATCTCGGCCCGCTGGCCCGCTCGGTCGCGGATCTTGCGCTCTCCTATGATGCCATGCAGGGCGAGGACGTCCGCGATCCGGGCCAGACGCCGCGTCCGCTTGAGCCCATTGCGGGATTGATCGGTGAGGGGATCGGCGGGC
>JAYSCE010000375.1:0-4679 GCA_041915035.1 Xanthobacter sp. | reverse complement strand
TCGCCCCCTCCGACACCGATATGATGCCCCAGCTGACCCGCATCCGCGATGCCGGCGCCGAGGCGATCATCTGCTGGACGGTGACGCCCGCCGGCGTCGTCTTCCTCAAGCAGGCGCAGCAGCTGGGCCTCGACAAGAAGACGCTGATCCACAGCTACGGGTTCGTCTCGGCGGACTACATGAAGCTCGCCGGCGATGCGGCGAACACGCTTCTCCTCGCCAGCCTGAAGCTGCCCGTGGGCGACCAGCTGCCGGACAGCGATCCGCTCAAGGCCGGCATCCTCAAGCTGATGAAGGCCTATGAGGCCCGCTTCAAGCGTCCCGCCAGCATCTATGCGGCGGAATCCTACGACGCGGCGCTGCTTGCCCGCGAGGCGCTGAAGAAGGTCGGGGGCGACGTCTCCAAGCTCAGCCAGGGCATGGAGCAGATCAAGGATTTCCCCGGCATCTCCGGCGTCTTCACCTTCTCGCCCGAGCGCCATTCCGGTCTCTCCAAGCAGGACATCGTGCTGGTCAACTGGCGGGACGGCCGCTTCAACCTCGCCGACTACGCCTGACGGGAAACATCAACGGGAGGAAACAGCCATGGCCCTTTCGCGTGACATGTCCGCCGAGCAGGCGTTCGAGGTGGTCCAGACGCTGCTGGACGCCCCCGAGGACCGCTTTCCGCTGACCTTCAATTCCGACCTGCCGCGCATCCGCGAGCTGTTCCACGCAGCGACGCGGAACCAGTGGGACCCCAAGACCGACGTGGACTGGGACCAGCTCGATCCCTCGAAATACACCGAGGAACAGCGCTACGCCGCCCGGCTCTACTGGAGCCGGCGGGCGTGGAGCGAATACGGCGCCATCTCCGAGAGCCCGGCGCTGCAGGTGCGCTTCGGGGTGGAGAACCGCCCCTCCGACATGCAGCTCTTCTTCACCATCCGCTCGCAGGAAGAGGCGCGCCACGCCGAGGCCTGCCACGCCATGGCGGAGAAGCTCGGCGGCTATATCGAGAAGCCAGTGCAGCAGCTGTTCGAGGGTTCGGTCTCCACCCACGGCGTGCGCCGCGCCGCGCTCAATGCGGACGTGCCGCTGGAGGGCATCATCGCCGCCCTCGTCTGCACGGCGGAGGAGATCGCCTTCGACGTGTTCAAGCACCTGAATGACGTCACCCACGATCCCGTGGCCAAGCAGATCGTGCGTTACATCATGCGCGACGAGAGCCGGCATTGCGCCTTCGGCTGGTATTTCCTCGAAGCCATCTGCGAACAGCTCACGCCCGAGCAGAAGAAGATGATCGAGGATGCCGTCATCACCATGATGGAGAAGGTGGAGCTGAACGGCTACCACAGCGCCTGGCTCGCGCCGGAAAATCCGGCCTCCAACGCCGAGGTGGAAGCCGACCGCATCACCTACGAGGCGGGCCTCGGCTCCACCGTGGAAGAGGTGGAGAAGCCGGTGTTCATCGCCACCGTCCAGCGCATCCGCGAGCAGATGCGCGCGCTCGGCATCGAGCTGCCCCCGTTCACGCATCCCAAGCTCGGGACCATCTGACATGCCGCTTCACGCCACGCGGGCCGAACCCTCCTTGCCGCCGGTGCGGCTCCTCGTCGAGCGGCGCTTTCCGCTCGAGATGAACGTGACGCTGCCGGAAATCCGCACCCTCTACGACACGGGCAAGGCCGGCCGCTGGAACCCGCACCGCGACGTGGACTGGAGCGCGCTCAAGCCGGAAACCTATCCGGAAGAAGTGCGCGACGCCGCTCGCCGCACCTGGAGCCGGCGGGTTTGGACGGAAGCCACTGGCCTCACCGAGACCCCGGCCCTCATCGTGCGTTTCTGCATGGAGGTGGGCCGGGAGATCGACCCGAAATTCTATCTCACCACCCGCAACACCGAGGAAGCCTGGCACGTCGAGTGCTACGACCGGATCGCCGAAAGCTTCGGCGGCCGCCTCGCCCGGCCGGCGGCCAAGGCCTATGAGGCGGTGTTCAACCGCCATCTGCACCGCCGGGTGATGGATGCGGGCCAGTTGCTCGACGCCTATGTGGCCGCCCACGCCGCCTTCGAGGACGGGTTGGAGCTGGAGCTGACCAAGGCCTGGCGCGCGGCGGCGACCAACCCGGCCGTGCAGTCCATGCTCGATTTCGTCATCGCCGACAAGGAGCGCCACGCCGCCTTCGGCTGGCTCTATCTCGCCGCCAAGGCGGAGGGCTGGAGCAAGGAGGAGCGCGAGACCATCGCAGCCGAACTGTCCGACTATGTGCGGGACGTGGTGCTGAAGGGCTATCACTGCCCCTGGCTCGCGCCCGAGCACGCTGCGGCCGAGGCGGAAGCCGATGCGATCAACGCCGAGGCCGGGCTCGGCGGCGCGCCGCGCGCGGCGGAAGAGGACGCGCTCGCGACCTTCGCCGGCAATGCCCGCACGCGCCTCGCGGAACTCGGGGTGATGGTCCCCCTGTTCGAGACCAACCGCATGCGCAGTTTCTGACCCCTCGGACGTCTCGTTCCGAGGAAACGGGCGGGCCCTGCGCCCGACCCGGACCTGTCCCGGCCGTCCGCGCCCATCGGGGGGAAGCCCTGATCCTTCCGGAGCGCGGCGGCCGGGATCTTCATGCCCCTTCGGGGCCATCATTTCCGCAAGGCGCCGAAGGCTGGCCGTCACCTCATGCAGACCGCAACCGCCCTCCTCCAGGTCCTCTCCGCCGGCATCGGCACGGGCGCCGTCTATGCGCTGGTGGCGCTCGGCTTCAACGTGGTCTTCAAGAGCACGGGCGCGATGAATTTCGCCCAAGGGGAATGGGTGGTGATGGGCGGCATGGTCACCGCCCTTCTCATCGGCGCTTTCTCCAGCATCGGGCTTGCCGTGGTGGCGGCGGTGGTGCTGGTGGGCATGGTCGGCCTCCTATCCGAGCGGCTTACGGTGCAGCCGCTGAAGAAGCCGGACGCCCTCGTCATCACCCTCGTCACCATCGGCCTCTCCATCGTCAGCCGCAGCCTCGTGATGCTGGTGCTGGGCAAAAAGCCGGTGGGCTATGCCGGCTTCTCCGGCAATACCGCGCTCTCGTTCGGCGGGGTCAGCATCCAGAGCCAGACGCTCTGGATCATCACCATCACCCTCGCCTTCCTGGTGGTGATGCACGCCTTCTTCGAGCGCACCATCCTCGGCAAGGCCCTGCGCGCGGCGGCGGCGGATCGGGAGGCGGCGGCCATCGTCGGGGTGAATGTGGGCAGCACCGTGCTGCTCTCCTTCGGCATCGCTGCGCTCGCGGGCGCGCTGGCCGGAGCTATCGTCACGCCGCTTACCCTCGCCTCCTACGATCAGGGCGCCATGTTCGGCTTCAAGGGGTTCAGCGCCGCCATGCTGGGCGGCCTCGGCAGCCTGCCGGGGGCCGTGGTGGGCGGGCTGGCCTTGGGACTGCTGGAAGCGTTCGGCAGCTTCTACATCTCCTCCGCCTTCAAGGATGCCATCGCCTTCGCCGTGCTGCTGCTCATCCTGTTCGTGCGCCCCTCCGGCCTGCTCGGCCGCGCCGACATCGTGAAGGTGTGAGGCCATGGCGAGCATCGAGGCGAAGACCGGACCGATGACCCACAGCCGCCTGCCCCGGCGCGGCCTCTCCCGCCATGCCCGCCTCGCTCTGGTGTGGCTGGCGCTGGCGGCCGTGCCCTTCGTGGTGCCCAACGCCTACTGGATTTCCCTCGCCAACCTCGCGCTCATCAATCTGGTGCTGATCGCCTCGCTCAACCTGCTGATGGGTTATGGCGGGCAGATTTCGCTGGCCCACGCCGGCTTCTTCGGCCTCGGCGCCTATGCGAGCGGCATCCTGAATGTGCGTTACGTCCTGCCGCCAAGGCCCGGGCTGCAGGCGGCCGCCGACGTGGCCGGGCTCGCCGCCCTCCTCATCGGCATTCCGGCGCTGCGCCTGCGCGGGCATTACCTCGCCATGGCGACGCTGGGGTGGAACGCCATCCTCGTCGTCTTCTTCACCCAATTGGTGGGGCTCACCGGCGGCCCCAATGGCCTCCTCGGCGTCGAGCCCTTCTCGGTCTTCGGCCATGCGCTGGATACCGAGGCGAAGGCCTTCCCGCTGGCCTGGGCGGTGGCCTTTTTGGTGATGCTCGCCATCTCCAACCTGCTCGCCTCGCGTATCGGCCGCAGCATCCGGGCGGTGGCGACAAACGAATTGGGCGCGCAGTCGCTGGGCATCGACAGCTTCCGCACCAAGCTCGCGGTGTTCGTGCTCAGCGCCGGCATGGCCGGCATCGCCGGCAGCCTCTATGTGCACATCAACCAGTATGCGTCGCCCGAGACCTTCGGCATCGCGCCGTCCATCATGCTGCTGGTGATGGTGGCCATCGGCGGCGCGGGCACCTTCTACGGGCCGATGCTGGGCGCGCTCATCTACACCGCCGTGCCGCAGATCCTGCTCGACTACGAGGATGCCGAGCTGATGCTGTTCGGCCTCGGCCTGCTGGTGGTGCTGATCCTGTTCCCGCGAGGTCTCGCCGGCGTGCCGGCTGCGCTGGCCTCCCTGATCCGCAGGAGGGCGGCATGAGCGACCTTCTTGAAGTCGACAACCTCACCTGTCGCTTCGCCGGCGTCACCGCCGTGGACGATCTCTCCTTCCGGGTGAAGGCCGGGGAGATCAAGGCGGTGATCGGCCCCAACGGCGCCGGCAAGTCCACGCTGTTCA
>JAYSCE010000374.1:0-4682 GCA_041915035.1 Xanthobacter sp. | reverse complement strand
ATGTATTCGAGGAGAGCCTCCTGATAGCGCTCATCGGTGGTGCGGGAGGCCGCGAGCGCGAGCAGCGGGAAGGTGTGCTTCACGTGGTGGTAGGCCTCGGTGAGGAAGGCCAGGTAGAGTTCCCGCGTGCCCCCCGTGCGCGGTGCGTTGGCGACGAGGGGAATGGCGAGGAAGCTTTCGCGCGCGTCCGCGGTCTCGCGGGTCAGGCGGTCATGGAAGTTCATGGCCGATGCCTTTCTGATGATGGTTGGGAAGAGGGTGTCAGACGGCTGCGGCCACGTCGGCGGCGAGCAGGTCGTGCGCCACGCGCCGGCGGATGCGCCCGTTGTCGGTGAAGAGGCCGGCGGCCTTCGCCGCCGGCACATCGATGACGCGCACGCGCGCCGGCCGCGCATAGGCCGGCAGACCCGCGCACGTGGCAGCGACGCGGGCCTCCACCGCCGCGCGGCCCGCATGCGCGAACCATTCGGCGGCGGGGGGAACCGGCACCACGAGCGCGGCAAGGCCCTCCGGATCCGCCGCGACGGCGCAGGAGGCGATGTAGGGATCGGCCAAGAGCGCGGTCTCCACCCACTCGGGGCTGACGTTGCGCCCCAGCGGGGTGACGATGAGATTGTCCTTGCGGCCGGAGATCGTGAGCCGTCCGTCCGCATCCAACCCCGCCAGATCGCCGGTCGGCCATGGCCGGGTGGCGGGCGTGCGGCGCAGATAGCCATCCGTAACGCACGGGCCATCCACGTGGAGTTCGCCATCGACAAGGGTGAGCGTCAGGCCCGGCAGCGGCTCGCCGACCGTGCCCGCCATGCGCCGGCCTGGCCGGTTCACCGCCACCACCGAGCCGCATTCGGACAGGCCGTAGCCCTCGTGGACGGGAATGCCGAGGTTCCACGCGGCCTCCGCCACCTGTTGCGTACGGGGGGCGCCGCCGACGGCGACGACGCGCAGGCTGTCCGGGGCGCGGGCCCGCGCGGCAGCAAGCTCCGCCACCCAGAGCCGGAGCAGTTCTGGTACCAGCACGCCGGTGGTCGGCCGATGTCGGGCGAACGTCGCTGCGATGCCCGAGACCGTGCCGCTGCCGATCCGCTCCGAGACGGCGGTCTCGAAATGGACGCTGCCTCCCACGAGAGACGGAATGAACAGCGCGCAGATGCTCTCCAGCAGCAGGGAGAGCGGCAGCACGGAGAGATAGGTGTCGTCCTCCCGCGCGCCGATCGCGTCCGCCAGCGCGGCGGCGGACCACCCCACCTGGCCGCTCTCGTGCCGCACGCCCTTGGGGGCGCCGGTGCTGCCGGAGGTGTAGATGAGCGTGCCGTAGCCCTCGCGGAAGGCCGGCTGGGCGCCGGGCGTGCCGGTCACAGTGACCGCCTGACGGGCGATGCCTTCCGGAACGGCCTTCTCCCCGCCTGGTGCGACGAGGATCAGCTCGATGCCCGCATCACGCACCACATGGGCGATCTGGGCCGGGCTGAAGAAGCCGGGGAGCGGCACGGCGATGCGCCCCGCGGCCACCAGCGCCATCTGAGCCACGGCATAGGCTCGCCCGTTGGGCAGGAGCAGCCCGACGACCCGTGCAGTTGGAGGAAGCGCAGCGACGAGGCGCGCCGCGTCGGCCAGCAGTCCGGCGCGGGTGATGGCGCCATCCGGATCGGTAAAGGCGATGCGATCCGGTGCCCGGCGGGCGTGGCCCGCCACGGACTCAACGAACGTCCGCATGGTGCATCACTCGGCCGGCCGCCGACGGAAGGCGGACAGCAGCCGCCTGCGCCCGGCGATAGGCGGCGAGCATGTCCACGCCACACACGCCGAAGACCTTCGGTTCGGTCTCGTAATAGCGCCCCCAGGCATCGGGATGAGGGACCCGAGCGGGATCGGCATCACCGAGATAGATCGGGGACAAGCCGCGCCGCCGCACCAGAAGGCTGAGGCGGCGGGTGAGGGTGAAGAAGCACCAGGACAGGCCGTGGTCGCCGCCGAAGGCCACGATATCGGCGATGAACGGCACGAGGTCGTGCGGCGCGCCGCTGGCGAGCGTCGTGACCTCATAGACATCCGCGCGGCGGAGCCTGCGCCCGGTGGCGCCGGAGAGCGCGGCCTCCACCGGCTTGTCCAGATAAAGCTCGGAGAAAAAACCCTCCTCGGCGAGACGCAGGCCTGCGGCGTAGAGGATGTCGCCCGCCGCGTTCCGCCGGCACAGGAGGCGCCGCGCGAAGGCGCCAACGTGGGCGCCATATTCGCGGGCATAGACGGATCGGATGAAAGCTTCGACCTCGGCGCGCTCGGCGTCACCGGGTTCAACAATCTGTGCAAATCCCATGTCCGCTCGTCCGTGTTTGAAACTGTCACGGACGTTGCAAGGCTGAGCTTACGCCTCGCTTACAGGTGAACGGTCAGGGCGGGGAGAATTTGAGGCGCTTCTGGGGCGCGAGCCGGCGGCGCTGAGCCCGTGACCTCCGCCCGATATGCAGCGGATCATCGACGATTGGACGCGCCTTGCTTTTTGGCCATCCCGCGCCGGAAAATGAGGGGCGGCTCTTGCCGGGGGCCACTCAGGAGCGCAACGGGAAAGAGATCCGAAGCACCCGATCAGTCATCGTCGCCGTGCCCGGGCACCTGTTCGAGCCGTGCCGGATTGAACTTCGCCTTCAGCCGTGCGCCCTGCGCATTTGTCGCGCGCACCTTGTAGCAGCCATCGTCCGAACGGATGGAGAGCACCGTCCAGCCCTCGGCCTCCAGCTTCTTCTGCAACGCCTCGCGCGGCTGCCAGTCGGCCAGAGGTACGTCGCAATCGCGATCGGCGGCCGCCGGCGTGGCGGCGAGGCAGCCAAGGGCCACGCCGGCCAAGACATTCCGCAACGCGAACCCTGACCGTTTCACTGCGCAAACTCCTTCCGGCGAGGCCCGATGAAAAGCACGCCAAGCTGACACCGACCTGAACGCACAGGAATATTCTCTCGCGCCATCGTCCTCCGGCCACGCTAGATTGCCATGCGCCCCGCCGAGGTGACAGATGCGTATCCTCCTGATCGAAGACGATCCCGTTCTGGGCATGGCCGTGCGCGACCAGATCGTGGCGGACGGACACGGTGCCGACTGGGCAACGCGCCTCGCCGATGCCGAGCACGCCGTCCATGCCGCGGCCTTCGACCTGATCCTCCTCGACCTGATGCTGCCCGACGGGCGCGGCGCGGACTTCCTCAAGCGTCTGCGCACCTCAGGCGACGCGACACCGGTGATGGTGCTCACCGCCCGCGACCAGATCTTCGACCGCATCGCCGCTTTGGATGCGGGGGCCGACGACTATCTGGTCAAGCCGTTCGACCTGTTCGAGCTGTCGGCGCGCATCCGCGCCGTGGGCCGGCGCTATGCCGGCAATCCCAACCCGCTGGTCACACTCGGCGACATCGAGGTGGACCTTGCCGCCCGCTCGGTCCGCCGCGCCGGGCAGATCATCGCTCTGACAGCGCGGGAATGGGCGCTGTTCGAAGCCTTCGTCCAGCGGCCGCACCAGCTCATGTCGAAGCCGCAGCTGGAGGAACGGCTCTATTCCTTCGATGCGGAAGTGGAGAGCAACACCATCGAGGTCTATGTGGCGCGTCTGCGCAAGAAGCTGGGTGCCGACGTCATCGAGACTGTGCGCGGCATGGGCTATCGCCTCGGCACGCCCGGAGGCGGCGCGTGAGCGGAGGCTGGAGCCTGCGGCGGCGCCTCGGCCTGTGGCTCGCTTTGTCCGTCGCCGCGCTGTGGCTTGCGGCGGCGACAGTTGCGGGGCTGGTGCTGCGGCACGAGATCGACGAGGTCTTCGACAGCGCGTTGCAGGAGGTGGCGCAAAGGGTGCTGCCGCTCGCCTATTCCGAGCTGCTCGCGCGCGAGGACGGGGCCGGCACGCAACACATGCCGCCCGTGGGGCCGCACCGGGAATTCATCACCTATGTGGTGCGCGACGCGCAAGGGCGGGTGCTGCTCCAGTCCAGCGACGCGGAGCAGATGGCGATACCAGCAGGCCTCGCCCCTGGCTTTCAGAGCACCGCTCGCCTGCGCACCTACACGGAAGCGGCGGTGCGGGGGACTGTCATCGTCACGACGGCAGAGGAGCTGGACCATCGCGCCGCCGCGGTGTGGCGGGCGGTCATGGCGCTGATCTGGCCGCTTGTCGCCCTCGTGCCCATCGCGCTCGCCGGCGTCTGGCTCACGCTTCGCTTCACGTTGAGGCCGGTGCTCGCCTTCCGCTGCGCCATCGCGGAGCGGGGGCGGGGCAACCTCGCACCGGTGCCGGAGCAGGGGTTGCCCGAGGAGATGGCCCCCGTCGCTGGTGCCGTGAATGCCCTCATGGAGCGCCTGCGCGGGGCGCTGGAGGCGGAGCGGGGCTTTGCCGCCAACAGCGCCCATGAGCTGCGCACCCCCATCGCCGCCGCTCTGGCACAGACCCAGCGGCTGGTGGCCGAGCTGCCGGAAGGGCCAGCGCAGGAGCGGGCGCGCACGATCGCGGGCGCGTTGCGCCGTCTTTCGCGCCTGTCCGAGAAGCTGCTGCGCAGCCACCACCAGAACAATTACGGCGGCGCCGTCAAGCGGCTGAACGCCCTGCGCGCGCAGCTGCGCGAGGCCAAGCCCGCGGATTTGGCGGGCTATGAGCTCAACGGTCTCAAGCGCGAGGAGCTGATCGCCACCAACTCCATGCTGCTGCA
>JAYSCE010000373.1:0-4685 GCA_041915035.1 Xanthobacter sp. | reverse complement strand
GCCGAACCGCACGGGGAGGGCCAGCCGCCGATAGCGCCCACGCCGGGCATTCACCTCGGTCTCGATGGAGGGCGTCGCCGAGGCCAGCACGATGGGTGCCGAGGCCAGCCGCGCCCGCACCACCGCCATGTCCCGCGCGTGGTAGCAGACGCCGTCCTCCTGCTTGTAGGCGGGGTCATGCTCTTCATCGACGATGATGAGGCCGAGGTCGCGGAACGGCAGGAACAGGGCGGAGCGCGCCCCCGCCACCACCTTCACGGCACCGGAGGCCACCTCGTTGAGCACCTTCGCCCGCCGCCGCGTCGAGACGCCGGAATGCCATTCCGCCGGCTTCACGCCGAAGCGCTCGGTGAAGCGGTCGAGGAAGGCCTGGGTGAGGGCGATTTCCGGCAGCAGGATCAGCGCCTGCCTGCCGGCGCGGATCGCTTCCGCCACCGCCTCGAAATAGGTCTCGGTCTTGCCGGAGCCGGTCACGCCGTCGAGCAAATGGACGGCGAACGTCTTCGCCTTCACCGCTGCGACCATGGCCGCCGCCGCCTCCGCCTGCGGCTGCGACAGCTCCGGCACCGCATGATCGGGATCGGGCGGATAGGCGGCGGGCTCGGGCGGCAGGACGACGGCTTCCAGCGTACCGTCATCCACCAGCCCGTCCACCACGGAGGGGGATACGCCGGCCTCCCGAGCGGCCTCGGTCTTGCCGCGCACGAAGCCGTCGGCCAGCGTGTCCAGAAGCCGCGCGCGGGCAGCCGTCATGCGCGCCGGCGCCGTGCCGGTGAGCCGCACCCCAACCCGCTCCCGCGCCGCGCCCGGGCTCTCGCCGTGCCGCAGCGCCATGCGCAGTACCATGCCGCGCGGCGCGAGCGTGTAGTCGGCCATCCAGTCGATGAGCCGGATGAGGTCGGGCGGCAGCGGAACATAGTCCAACTTGGCCTTTACGGCCTTGAGCTTGCCGGCCTCCACCGCCTTGCCGCCGCCTGCCGCACGCGGCCAGACAACGCCGATGACGCTCTTGGTGCCCAGCGGCACCTGCACCAAGTCGCCGGGCGACACCTCCATCCCCTCGGGCAGGAGGTAGGAATAGGCGGCGTCGAGGCCGAGGGGGAGCAGGACGTCGACGGTGCGCGGGCTCATGTTCGTCTTTTGATCCGGCGCGGGAGAAAGGTCAAAGGGCCCGAGGTCGCGGCTAGCGTAGGACTGCGCCCGAGCAATCCATCCATTATTTCCGGAAGCGCGCGAGGGGCTTGCGAAGCTAGGCTGTAGTGGTAGGTTGCAACCTCATTCCGGGGGGAAATGATGCGAATTCTGATGACGGCTGCCGCCTTCTGCTGCGTGCTGGCGGGCGGGGCAAATGCGGGCGAACTGCGCCCGGCCCATGCGAGCAACCTCTGCCTCGACGTGAAGGGCGGCCTGGACCAGCCCAACGGCACCTCGATCATCGTCTATCCGTGCAACGGCGGCGACAACCAATCCTTCAGCTTCATGAATGACGGGACGATCCGGGCGGGCCGGCGCTGCGTAGACATCTCGGGCGGTGCGGCGCGCGCGGGGGATCGGGTCATCATCTATTCGTGCAACGGTGGTGGTAATCAGCAGTGGCGGGTCGGCGCCAACGGCGAAATCATCGGCCAGAACAACCTGTGCCTCGATGTGCCGCGCTTCGGTGGCAGCGGAACGGGCGTCGTCGCTTGGCCGTGCAAGGGCAGCGGCGAAGACCGTTCCAACCAGCAGTGGAGCACCCGCTGAGGCTGGTTGGGGGCGGCGGGCCGGTTGCAAAGAGGCTGGCTCCGGGCCTGAGATAGCCCTTTCGCGCATGCTGATACGTCGGCGGTCTTGCTTTGTGGGCCGCCGGCCTCTACCTCGAACCCATGAAATTCCTCGATCAGGCCAAGGTCTATGTGCGCTCCGGTGACGGCGGGGCGGGGTGCGTCTCGTTCCGGCGCGAGAAGTTCATCGAGTTCGGCGGTCCCGACGGCGGCGACGGGGGGCGGGGCGGTGACGTGTGGATCGAGTGCGTGGACGGCCTCAACACGCTGATCGACTATCGCTACCAGCAGCATTTCAAGGCCAAGAAGGGCGACCACGGCCGGGGCGCGAGATGCACCGGCGCCAAGGGCGCGGACGTGGTGCTGAAGGTGCCGGCCGGCACCCAGATCCTCGACGAGGACGAGGAGACCATCCTCGCCGACCTCACCGAGGTCGGCCAGCGCATCAAGCTTCTGGAGGGTGGCAACGGCGGCTTCGGCAATGCCCAGTTCAAGACCTCCACCAACCAGGCGCCGCGCCGCGCCAATCCCGGCCTCGAGGGCCAGGAGCGGTGGATCTGGCTGCGGCTGAAGCTCATCGCCGACGCCGGTCTCGTCGGCCTGCCTAATGCCGGCAAGTCCACTTTCCTCGCTGCGACCACGGCGGCGAAGCCAAAAATCGCCGATTACCCCTTCACCACGCTTCATCCCGGCCTCGGTGTGGTGCGGGTGGACGGGCGCGAGTTCGTGCTCGCCGACATTCCTGGCCTGATCGAGGGTGCCCACGAGGGCGTCGGCATCGGCGACCGTTTCCTCGGCCATGTGGAGCGCTGCCGCGCGCTTCTGCATCTGGTGGATGGCACGTCCGAACACGCCGGCAAAGCCTACAAGACCGTCCGCGCCGAGCTTGCCGCCTATGGCAACGGGCTCGACGAAAAGCCGGAGATCGTTGCCCTCTCCAAGGTGGATGCGCTCTCGCCCGAACTGCTCAAGCAGCAGCAGGAGCGCCTCCGGCGCGCGGCGAGGAAGAAGCCGCTGCTCCTCTCCGCCACCTCGGGCCAAGGCGTGCCGGAGGCGCTCAGGGCGCTTCTTGCGGTTGTGGAAGAGACGCGCGGCGTCGAGAAGGAAGAGGCGGCGCCGCGGCAGGGGTGGCAGCCTTAGGGCGCCTTGCCGTTCCGCACCGTTCAGCTTGACCGCGAGCCTCCGGGCTTGAACTTCGGGCAGGCTATGGCCTATGCCGTGGCCAAGGCGCATGACGTGCCGCTCCTCTTCAAGGGGGATGATCTCTCCCGCACCGACGTGCGCCGTCCGCACGCCTGACGTGCCTTGCCGGTTCACAAGTCCATGGCTTCTCCCGAGACCGCCTCCCCCGAAATTGCCGTTGAAGCGTCGTCCGACGCGCAGGCGAAGACGCCCGCCTTCGCCGATTTCCGCCGCATCGTCATCAAGGTGGGCTCGGCCCTTCTGGTCGATCGGGCGCAAGGGCGGGTGCGTCTTGCCTGGCTGACCTCGCTGGTGGAGGACATCGCCGCATTGCACGCCAAGGGCTGCGAGGTGCTGGTGGTCTCCTCCGGCGCCATCGCGCTGGGGCGCACCGTGCTCGGCTTGCCGTCCGGGCCGCTGAAGCTGGAGGACAGCCAAGCCGCCGCCGCCGTGGGGCAGATCGCGCTCTCCAAGACCTGGGCGGACATCCTCGGCCACTACAACATCACCGCCGGGCAGGTACTGCTGACGCTGGGCGACACGGAGGAGCGCCGCCGCTATCTCAACGCACGCTCCACCCTCGGCCGGCTGATGGAGCTGCGCTCCGTGCCCATCATCAACGAGAACGACACGGTCGCCACCGCCGAAATCCGCTACGGCGACAACGACCGCCTCGCCGCCCGCGTCGCCACCATGGCGAGCGCCGACCTCTTGGTGCTGCTCTCCGACATCGATGGCCTCTACACCGCCCCGCCCGCGCAGGACCCCAACGCGACCTTGATCCCCGTGGTGCCGCGCATCGGAGCCGAGATCGAGGCCATCGCCGGGGATGCCGGCTCGGAACTCTCGCGCGGCGGCATGCGCACCAAGATCGAGGCCGGCAAGATTGCCACCTCCGCCGGCACCCACATGGTGATCGCCTCCGGCCACGTGAAGAATCCGCTCAAGCGCATCATGGAGGGCGGGCGCTGCACCTGGTTCCTCACCTCCGCCAATCCCGTGCGCGCCCGCAAGAGTTGGATCGCCGGCGCGCTGGAGCCGCGCGGCACGCTGCATCTCGATGACGGCGCGGTGGCCGCGCTTCGGCGCGGCGCGAGCCTGCTTCCGGCCGGGGTGAAGCGCATCGACGGCCTGTTCGACCGCGGCGACGCCGTGGTGCTGCGCGGCCCCGACGGCGCGGAAGTGGGGCGCGGCCTCGTCGCCTACGATTCCACCCACGCCGCCCGCATCATGGGGCACTCCACCTCGGAGATCGAGGCGCTGTTGGGCGTGAAGGGCCGCTCCGAGATGGTGCACCGGGACGATCTGGCGCTCGGGGTGGAGTGAGCCACCGGATCAACGCGATACCGCTAGGTAAGGCATAGATACCGCTCGACAGGTTGTGTGCGGCGGGCTAGCGGTTGCAATCGCGGGGGCGAGGGGCGCGCCGTCGCCCGTCGTCCGCGTCGCCCCCACAGGCGCCCCGCGATGGCCCAGCGCGTCAAGTTTCCCGTCTTCGAGGCGCTCAAGTTCACCTATCGGTGGACGCTGACTGTTCTCAGCAAGCATTGGATCGTGGCGCTGATCTATGCGGTTGGAACGCTGGCCTGGAATTACGTCGGCGTCATCATGCTGGGGGATGTTGTCGAGTCCGGACAACCGCCCACTGCGATGGCGTTCGTGAAGATCTACGGGCTGAACGCAATAGAGGGCTTCGCCTTCATCTATCTCGCGTTGCTGACCCATAACGAAGTGCTGCGG
>JAYSCE010000372.1:0-4688 GCA_041915035.1 Xanthobacter sp. | reverse complement strand
GGGCGGGCCTCGGCCTTCAGCTCCACCCGCTCTTCGCCGCGCAACACAGGGCGGCACTTCTCGGTAAGGCCGAGGCTACCGTGGCCCTCCACGTCCACCCACAGATAGCCCATGGCCACCAGCTGGCGCACCACGGCCCGCCATTCGTCGCGCGAGAAGTTGCCGCCGATGCCGAAGGTTGAGAGCTGGTCGTGGCCGAACTTGGTCACCTTGTCGTTGGCGTCGCCGCGCAGCACGTCGATGACATGGCCGGCGCCGAACCGCTCGCCGGTGCGGTAGACGCAGGACAGCAGCTTCTGCGCCGCCTCGGTGCCGTCGAAGGTGCGCGGCGGATCAAGGCAGGTATCGCAATTGCCGCACGGCTGCGGCAGGTCTTCCTCGAAATACTTCAGCAGTACCTGTCGGCGGCAGGAGGCGGTCTCGGCAAGCCCCAGCAGCGCATCGAGCTTGCTCCGCTCCACGCGCTTGCGTGCCTCCGGCGCATCCGAACCATCCACGAACTGGATGAGCTTGGCCACATCTTCCACGCCGTAGAGCAGCAGCGTTTCCGAGGGGAGGCCGTCGCGGCCGGCGCGGCCGGTCTCCTGATAGTAGGCCTCGATGCTCTTGGGCAGGTCGAGATGGACGACGAAGCGCACGTCCGGCTTGTCGATGCCCATGCCGAAGGCAATGGTCGCCACCATCACCACCCCCTCCTCCTTCAGGAAGCGATCCTGATGACGGGCGCGCGTGTCGGCATCGAGGCCGGCGTGATAGGGCAGCGCCGTGCGGCCCTCGGTGGAGAGCATTTCGGCGGTCGCCTCCACCTTCGCCCGGCTCATGCAATAGATGATGCCCGCCTCGCCATCATGGGCATCGAGGAAGGCCTTGAGCTGGGCGCGCGGATTGGCCTTTGGAGCGATGCGGTAACGGATGTTCGGCCGGTCGAAGGAGGACAGGAACACCTGCCCTTCCTCCAGATTGAGCCGCTCCACGATCTCCCGCCGGGTCGGCCCGTCTGCCGTCGCGGTCAACGCCATGCGCGGCACGCCGGGATAGCGCTCGTGCAGAATGGTGAGCTGGCGATACTCGGGGCGAAAATCGTGCCCCCACTGGGACACGCAATGAGCTTCGTCGATGGCGAACAGCGAGATCCGCGCGCCGTCCAGGAGGTGGAGGAACCCGTCCGTGAGCAGCCGCTCGGGCGCGACATAGAGCAAATCGAGGTCGCCCATGGCGAGTGCCCGCTCCACCAGTCGGCCCTCGCCCGGGGCGAGGGAAGAATTGAGCATGGCCGCCTTCACGCCGAGCTGGCGTAGCGCCTGCACCTGGTCGTGCATCAGCGCGATGAGCGGCGAGACGACGATGCCGGTGCCCGGTCGCACCAGCGCAGGCACTTGATAACACAGGGATTTCCCGCCGCCCGTGGGCATGAGCACGAGGGCATCGCCGCCGCCGACCACATGGTCCACGATCTCCCGCTGCCGCCCGCGAAACGCTTCGTAACCGAAGACATGGCGCAGAACCTCGAGCGGGGCGGAATCATGCAGAAGGGCAGACATGGGGCCTTATAGCCCCCTCCCCTCGCGGGGCAATGCGGGGCGCCGCCGCGGAGGGACCTATCGCCGTCCCGCCGCCAGCAGCAACGCCGCGCCGCCCACAAGAATGCCGGCGGAGACCCGGTCGGCCACGAGGGTGAAACGGCCCTTCAACGCGGCGCGCGCCTTGTCCGCCACCACGGCCCACAGCATGTCGCCCACCAGCGCAATGACAGCGAAGATCGCCGCGAGAAGAGCGATCTGCGGCACCGGATCGGCGGTGTTGGTGACGAACTGCGGCAGGAAGGCCGCGTGGAACAGGAGGGTCTTGGGATTGGCGAAGGCGACCGCGAGCCCACGTCCGAAGGCAGCGTGGGCGGAAGGCGCGGGTGCTTCCACCGCCTTGCCGGCGGCACGCCATTGCATCACCGCGAGCCACACGAGGTAGGCCGCGCCGGCATAGCGCACGAGATCGAAGTGGCGGGAGAAGGCTTCCACCACGTAGGCGAGTCCCCCGGCCACCAGGGCCAGTTGGGCGATGAGGCCCACATTGACGCCCATGGCGGTGAGGATTCCGGCCTGCCGCCCGTGCTTGAGGCTGGTGCCGACGATGAGCGCCACGTTCGGCCCCGGTGTCGCCCCCAGGGCGATGCAGGCGAGCACGAACAGGGCGAGGCTTTCGGCCGAGATCATCACTTGCGCTCCTCTGGCCGAAGCCCCCTGTTCGCGGATCAGGCCTCCGGCGCGTCGTCTCCGGCGGCTTCCACGCCGCCTTCGCCCGCCTCGCCCTCAGCGCCGGTGTCCTCGCTGATGTGCTCCACCGAGACCACGCGCTCGCCTTCCGCCGTGTCGAACACGATGACGCCCTGGCTGGCGCGGCCGACGATGCGGATGCCATCCACGGGGCAGCGGATAAGCTGGCCGCCATCGGTGACGAGCATGATCTGGTCGGCATCCTCCACCGGGAAAGAGGCGACGAGCCGGCCATTGCGCTCGTTCACCGCCATGGCGACGATGCCCTTACCGCCGCGGCCGGTGACGCGATATTCATAGGACGACGTGCGCTTGCCGTAGCCGTTCTCGGAGACGGTGAGGATGAACTGCTCCTTCGCCCCCATCTCGGCGTAGCGCTCCTGGCTGAGCTGGCCGGAGCCGCTGGCCCCCTCTTCCTGCTCCACCTCGGCACTCTCGCCAGCCTCGCCACGGAGGGCGCGGCGCATCTTGATATAGGCGAGCCGCTGCTCGGCGTCGGCCTCCACATGGCGGATGATGGCCATAGAGATGACGCTGTCGCCATCCTCCAGCCGGATGCCGCGTACGCCCACGCTGTCGCGGCCCTTGAACAGGCGCACTTCGGTGGCGGGGAAGCGAATGCAAGCGCCGGCCGCCGTGGTGAGGAGCACGTCGTCCTCCTCCGTGCACAGGCCCACGTCGGCGATCGCCTCGCCGTCGGCCAGCTTCATGGCGATCTTGCCGTTGCGGTTCACCTGCTGGAAATCGGTGAGCGCATTCCGCCGCACGGTGCCGCCGGTGGTGGCGAACATGATCTGCAGGCGTTGGTTCTCGCCCTCGTCCTCCGGCAGCAGCACGACCGAGGTGATCCGCTCGTCCTGCTCCAGCGGCAGGATGTTGATGAGGGCCTTGCCACGGGCCTGCGGCGCCGCCAGCGGCAGGCGCCACACCTTCATCTTGTAGACCTGCCCCTTGGACGAGAAGAACAGCACCGGCGCGTGGGTGGAGGCGACGAACAGGCGGGTGACGAAATCCTCGTCCCGCGTCTGCATGGCGGAGCGGCCCTTGCCGCCGCGCCGCTGCGCCCGGTAGGTCGAGAGCGGCACGCGCTTGATGTAGCCGGCGTGGGAGACGGTGACGACCATCTCCTCGCGCTGGATGAGGTCCTCGTCCTCCAGATCGCCGAAGCCCTCGACGATCTCTGTCTTCCGCGGCGTGCCGAACTCCGCCTTGATGGCGAGCAGCTCGTCCCGGATGATCGCGCGCATGCGCGGCCGGCTGGCGAGGATGTCCAGATAATCGGCGATCTCGGCGGCGAGCTTGTCGAGCTCGTCGGCAATCTCGTCGCGGCCGAGAGCGGTCAGGCGCTGGAGCCGCAGATCGAGGATGGCGCGGGCCTGCACCTCTGAGAGGCGATAGGTGCCGTCGTCCTTCAGCTTGTGGCGCGGATCGGCGATGAGGGCGATGAGCGGCGCCATGTCCTTGGCCGGCCAGTCGCGGCCCATCAGCGATTCGCGCGCGGTCGCCGGGTCCGGCGCGGTGCGGATGAGGCGGATCACCTCGTCGATGTTGGCCACCGCGATGGCAAGGCCCACCAACACGTGGGCGCGATCGCGCGCCTTGCGCAGCAGGAATTTGGTGCGCCGGCTGATCACCTCTTCGCGGAAGGCGATGAAGGCGGTCAGCACGTCGTGCAGGGTGAGCAATCCCGGCTTGCCGCCGGAGAGCGCCACCATGTTCACACCGAAGGAGGTCTGCAGCAGCGTGAGCCGGTAGAGGTTGTTCAGCACCACATCGGCCTGGGCGTCGCGCTTGATCTCGATGACCACGCGCATGCCGTCGCGATCACTCTCGTCGCGGATTTCGGAGATGCCCTCCACCCGCTTGTCACGCACCAGCTCCGCGATCTTCTCGATCATCGTCGCCTTGTTCACCTGATAGGGAATCTCGGTGACGATGAGGGCTTCGCGGTCCTTGCGGATGTTCTCGATGGCGACCTTCGCCCGCATCAGGATCGAGCCGCGACCGGTGAGATAGGCCTGCCGGATGCCGGTGCGGCCGAGGATCAGCGCGCCGGTGGGGAAGTCCGGGCCGGGCAACAGGTCCAGCAGCGCCTCGGGCTCGAGCAGCGGGTCGTCCAGCAGGGCGACGGTGACGTCGATGATCTCACCGAGATTGTGCGGCGGAATGTTGGTGGCCATGCCCACCGCAATACCGCCAGCACCATTCACCAGAAGGTTCGGGAACTTGGCCGGAAGGACGCTCGGCTCCCTCTCGGTGTTGTCGTAGTTTTCCTGGAAGTCGACGGTTTCCTTGTCCAGGTCGTCGAGAAGGGTGTTGGTCACCTTCTCCAGGCGGACCTCGGTGTAGCGCATGGCCGCCGGGGCGTCGCCGTCCACCGAGCCGAAATTGCCCTGACCGTCCACCAGCGGGAGGCGC
>JAYSCE010000371.1:0-4710 GCA_041915035.1 Xanthobacter sp. | reverse complement strand
CGACGTGCCCCAACCTTCCAGGTTTCCGGACCTTCAAGCCCGTCCACAAAGCGCCCCGGCGCCGCCTGCCCTCGTCGCCGGCCTGCCGATTGCCGCGGGGGTTCCGGTGGCATTGCTGATCGCGATCCCCCCAAGCGCGGAAGGCCCTTCGGCCATCCGCGGCCCCGCCGGCGCGGGGCCGCCCGAGAACGCAGGCGGCGCCTGCCCGTCACATCCCGCCGCGAACCGCCTTGACGCAGATCACCTCCCATGCAAATAGTGATCGAACGATAAATAAGAATCGTCCGGGAGGACTACATGATCTCAAGGAGAGGATTCCTGGGAGCGACGGCGGCTGCCGTCTCCTATGGCGCGCTGCCCGCAAGGGCGCAGCAACAGCCCATTCGCGTCGGCATGCTCACGATCAAATCCGGCGCCCTCGCCGCCGGCGGGCGGCAGATGGAGGATGGCTTCCGCCTCTTCCTGCGCGAGCGCGGTGACCGCGTCGCCGGGCGTCCGGTGGAATTCATGGTGGCCGATACGGGCGGCCAGCCGGCGCTCGCCAAGACACGGGCGCAGGAACTGGTTCAGCGCTCCGGCGTGCAGGTCGTCGTGGGGCCGGTCGCGGCCTTCGAGGCCCTCGCGATCAACGATTACTTGCAGGAAGCCGAAGTTCCTTTCCTCTGCTGCTCGGCAGCTGCGGAAGATCTGACCCAGCGACGCCTGAACCCGTGGTTCGTGCGCACGTCCTCCACCTCAGCCCAGCCGTGCCACCCGCTCGGCGACTATGTGGCGCGGGAGCTGAAGTACAAGAAGATCGTCGCCATCGCAGATGATTTTGCCTTCGGCCAGGAGCAGACATCCGGTTTTCAGCGCACATTCGAGGCGGCCGGCGGCACCCTCGTCAAGAAATTGTGGGCCCCACTGAATGTGGCGGATTACGGCTCCTACATTTCGCAAATCGGCGAGCCCGATGCCGTCTTCGCCGCCTTCGCCGGGGCGAACGGATTGCGCTTCCTGCGGCAGTATTCGGAATATGGCCTGAAGGGAAAGATCCCGCTCATCGGCTCCATGACCACGGTGGACGAGGGCGTGCTGCACAGCATGGGCGACGAGGCCATCGGCATCATCTCCGCCGGCTGGTATTCCGCCGCTCTGCCCGGCGAGGCCAACGCGCGCTTCGTCGATGCGCTGCGCAAGCAGACCGGCGTCGATCCCGGCTTCTACTCCGAAGGCGCCTACTCGGCCGGCCTTGCGCTCGAGGCCGCGCTCAAGGCGGTGGACGGCAAGATCGAGGACAAGCAGGCCTTCATGAACGCCCTTCGCAAGGTCGACATCAAGGACGATCCGCGCGGCCCGTGGCGGCTCGATGCTTACGGCAACCCCATCGAGAACATCTACATTCGCAAGACGGAACGTCGCGACGGACGGATGATGAACACGGTCATCAAGACCTACGAGAACGTCTCGCAGTTCTGGACCTACAAGCCGGAAGCCTTCCTCGCCGCGCCGGTCTACTCGCGCAGCGAGCCCGCCAAGCTCTGAGCGCGCCGCCCCGCGGCACCCCTGCCCCACCCTTGCGAGCACGGTTCCATGATCGTCGACGCCCATAATCACGTCATGCCGGAGGCCATCATCCGGCACCTTGAAACGCAAGCGGATGTCTTCGGCGTCCGGGTGGACCGGGCGGACGGCGCAACCCGCCTCGCCCACCGGGAGGGCTTCGCCTATCCCCTGTTCGAGGAGTTTCTGACCCCCGCCGCGAAGGTCGAGGCGCTGGACCGGCGGAGGCTCGACGCCGCCATCATCTCGCCCTCGCCCACCCTGTTCTTCTACCGTGTTCCGCCGCAGGCGGAGGTGGAGTTCGTGCGGCGCCTCAATGACGAGATCGCGACCTTCGCCTCCGCCGCGCCCCAGCGCCTGCGGCCCATGGGCACTCTGCCCATGCAGTCGCCCGACGCCGCGGTGGCGGAGATGGAGCGCATCGTCGCCGATCTCGGCATGCGCGCGGTGATGATCGGCTGTCACATCGACGGCGCCGCCCTTTCCGAGCCGAAGTTCCGCCCCGTGCTGCGGCGCGCGGCGGAACTGGGTGTGCTCATCCTCACCCATCCCTATTACTTCGGAACCAAGGCCGGTTTCGAGAAATACTACCTAACGAACCTTGCCGGAAATCCGCTCGACACCGCCATCATGGCGGCGGACCTGATCTTCGGCGGGGTGATGGACGAGCTTCCCGACCTGAAGGTCGCGCTCTCCCACGGCGGCGGCTTCCTGCCCTATCAGATCGGCCGCCTCGTCCACGGCTGGAAAGTGCGGCGCGAGGCGCAGACCATCGCGACGTCACCCAAGGAGCTGTTCCGGCGCTTCTATTTCGACACCATCACCCATGACGCCGGGGCGCTCGCCTATCTCATCGATCTCGTCGGGCCGGAGCATGTGCTGCTCGGCACCGACATTCCCTTCGACATGGCGGACGAAACCCCGCTCGACACGCTCGATGCCGTGCCCGGCCTCTCCGCCGATGCGCGCGCCCGCATCGTTGGCGGCAACGCCTGGGCTCTGACCGGCGGCTGACCGCCGCATCCCGACGAAACGGAGACACACATGGCACTCACCCTAGAACCGGCTTCGGCCGGAACGCCCCGTCATGACCTCGCGAAGGGCCTGTTCATCGACGGCCGAAGCGTCGATCCCGGCCCGCGCGCGCTCATGAACATCACTGCCCCGCGCGACGGCACCACCATCGCGCAGGTTATCGAGGCGACGGGCGAGGATGTGGACCGCGCGGTCGCCAGCGCCGACGCGGCGTTTCGCTCGAAGGAGTGGCGCTCCATGTCCGTGCGCACCCGCGCGCGCCTCGTCAACAAGCTCGCCGACGTGATGGAGGCGCATCTCGACGAATTGTTCGAGCTGGAGACGCTGAACAACGGCCGGCCGGTGCGCGAGACCCGCGCCCAGCTCGCCCGCGTGCCGGACCTGTTCCGCTACAATGCCGGCCTCGCCATGGCGCGGCGCGACGATGTGATCCCGGTGGAGGGCGATTATCTCACCTACGCCCGCCGCCTGCCGGTGGGGGTGGTGGCCAATGTCACACCCTTCAACCATCCTCTTCTCATCGCCTGCCGGAACCTTGCCCCCACCTTCGCCTCCGGCTGCACAACCGTGGTGAAGCCGTCCGAATACACGCCGCTCACCACGCTGCGCCTCGCCGAGATCTTCTCGCAGGCCGGCCTGCCGCCGGGCGTGTTCAACGTGGTGACCGGCCCCGGCGCCGTCACCGGGCGGGCGCTTTCGGAGCATCCCGGCATCCGTAAGCTGGTGCTCACCGGCGGCACGGAGGCCGGCCGCCGCGCGGGGGCCGCCGCCGCCAGCAATTTCGCGCGCCAAACGCTCGAACTCGGCGGCAAGACACCGGTGGTGGTGTTTGACGATTTCGACCTCGACCAGGCGGTTAACTATGCCGCCTTCGGGGCCTTCGTGGGCGCCGGGCAGACCTGCGTCTGCGCCGCGCGGCACATCGTGCAGCGCTCCATCTACGATGCGTTCGTCGAGAAGCTCGCCGCCAAGGCGAAGGCCATCGCCGTCGGCGACCCCTTCGATGCCACCACCCAGATGGGGCCGGTGATCTCCGAGCGGCAGCGGCAGCGCGTGCTGGACTTCGCCCGCATCGGCCTTGATGAGGGCGCGCGGCTGGTGGCGGGCGGGCGCGTGCCGCCCGGACTCGAAGGCAGCCACGGCTTCTATGTGGAGCCGACCGTCTTCGCCGACGTGGACCCGCGCATGCGCATCTTCCAGGAGGAGGTGTTCGGCCCGTTCACGGTGGTGACCCCGTTCGATACCGAGGACGATGCCGTGCGCATCGCCAACGACAGCCCCTACGGCCTGGCCGCCGCCATCCGCACCCGCGACATCGCCCGCGCCCACCGCGTAGCCGACCGCATCGAGGCCGGCATCGTCTGGATCAACGACCACCACCGCGTGGATGCCGCCTCGCCCTGGGGCGGGTTCAAGCTCTCGGGCATCGGCCGCGAGTTCGGGAAAGAGGCGTTCGACGCCTATTTCGACGTGAAGGCGGTGATGGTCAACGTCGGCGACCAGCCGTTCGACTGGTTCGACATGAGCGCCCCCACCCAACGGCTGAACTGAAACCGCCCGCCCCTGCGGCGGCCCCTGGAGATGGCCTCCATGTTCTGGATCAACGGTTTCCTGAACAGCTTCGCGTTCGGCGCGATCCTTTTCCTGCTGGCGGTCGGGTTTTCCCTGATCTTCGGCCTCATGCGGGTCGCGAACCTCGCCCACGGCGCCCTGTTCATGCTGGGTGGCTATATCGCCACCTCCGCGGTGGGGCTCGGGTTCGCGGGGGCGGTGCTGGCGGCCGGGGCGGCGTGCGCCGTCTTCGGGGGCATCCTGGAGCGCACGCTCATCCGCCGCCTCGCGGGGCGCGAGCTGGCGCAGGTGCTGGGCACGCTCGGCCTCGCCTTCATCATCGCCGACCAGTGCCTGCTGGTGTGGTCAGGCGATCCCATCGCCCAGCCGGCGCCGGAGGCGCTGCGCGGCGCGGTCGGGTTCGGCGGCATCGTCTTTCCCGCCTATCGGTTGGCGCTGGTGGCGCTGGCGCTGATTGCGTTCGTCGGCATCTGGGCGCTGGTGGAGCGCACCACGCTGGGCGCCCGCATCCGCGCGGCGGTGGACGACCGGGAGATGGCGCGGGCCATGGGCATTCCCGTG
>JAYSCE010000370.1:0-4712 GCA_041915035.1 Xanthobacter sp. | reverse complement strand
CGCAATCTCAGTCGCGCAGGAGGTCGTTGATGGAGGTCTTGGAGCGGGTCTGCTCGTCCACCCGCTTCACGATCACCGCGCAATAGAGCGAGGGGCCGGGCGTGCCGTCGGGCAGCGGCTTGCCGGGGAGCGCGCCGGGCACCACCACCGAATAGGCCGGCACCTCGCCAACGAAGATTTCGCCCGTCTGCCGGTCGATGATCTTGGTGGAGGCGGAGATGAACACGCCCATGGAGAGCACGGAGCCGCGGCGCACCACCACGCCCTCCACCACCTCGGAGCGGGCGCCGATGAAGCAGTCGTCCTCGATGATGACGGGACCGGCCTGCAGCGGCTCCAGCACGCCGCCGATGCCGACGCCGCCCGAGAGATGGACGTTCTTGCCGATCTGCGCGCAGGAGCCGACGGTGGCCCAGGTGTCCACCATGGTGCCCTCGCCCACGTGGGCGCCGAGGTTCACGAAGGAGGGCATCAGCACCACGTTCGGCGCAATAAAGGCCGAGCGGCGCACCACGGCGCCGGGCACGGCGCGGAAGCCGGCGGCGCGGAACTCGGCCTCGCCCCAGTTGAGGAACTTGGAGGGCACCTTGTCCCACCAATGGGCGCCGCCGGGGCCGCCGGGGATGGCTTCCATGTCATTGAGGCGGAAGGAGAGCAGCACCGCCTTCTTGAGCCACTGGTTCACCGTCCACTGGCCGTTGACGCTCTGCTCGGCCACGCGGGCGGCGCCGCTGTCGAGCAGGGTCAGCGCGTCGTTCACCGCGTCGCGCACGGCGCCGGTGGTGGCAAAGCCGATCTCGGCGCGCTTCTCGAAGGCGTCGTCGATGGTGGCGGCAAGCGCGGACAGGCGGGCGTCGGTCATGTCATCCTCCGGACGGGCGGCGTGGAGACGCGCCCTCTGATCGTTGCGGGAAAGGGGATCAGGCGCGTTCCTTGACGGCCACGAACTTCAGCTTGGGATATTCCTCGATGGCGCGGTCCAGCACCCACTGGCTGCGGGCGAGATAGACCGGCGCCTCGTCGCGGTCGCGCGCGGTGGAGGAGCGGTTGAGTTCCAGGAAGCGGTCCACCTCGGCCCGCTCGCCGACGATCCAGCGCGCGGTGACGAAGGAGGTGGTCTCGTAGCGGATCGGCACGCCGTATTCCTTCTCCAGCCGCGCAGCGAGCACGTCGAGCTGGAGGGTGCCGACCACGCCGACGATGGGGGCGGGATCGTTGACGGGCTTGAGCACCTGCACGACGCCCTCTTCCGCCATGTCCTGCAGCGCCTTCTGCAGCTGCTTGGCCTTCATGGGGTCGGAGAGCAGCACACGGCGCAGGATTTCGGGGGCGAAGTCCGGCAGGCCCTCGAACTTGATGCTCTCGCCCTCGGAGAGCGTGTCGCCCACCCGCAGCATGCCGTGGTTGGGGATGCCGATGATGTCGCCGGCCACCGCCTCGTCCACCGTCTCGCGCTCCTGGGCGAAGAAGAAGATGGGGTTGGCGATGGCCATGTTGCGCTTCTCGCGCGGGTTGAACAGCTTCATGCCGCGCTTGAAGCGGCCGGAGCACAGGCGCACGAAGGCCACGCGGTCCCGGTGGTTCGGGTCCATGTTGGCCTGCACCTTGAAGACGAAGCCGGAGACGAGATCCTCCGCCGGCTCCACGGTGCGGTCGCCGGCGGCGGAGCGCGGCAGCGGGCTCGGGCCCACCGAGCCGAGGCCGAACAGAAGTTCGGCCACCCCCGCCTCCTTGAGCGCCGAGCCGAAATAGACCGGCGAGAGATGCCCCTCGCGGAAGGCGGCGAGATCGAACGGCGGCAGCACGCCCAAGGCCAGCGTCAGGCTTTCCACCGCCTCGTCGAGGATGCGCTCTTCCACGCCGTCGAGGCCGATGAGGTCTTCCGGGGTCTCGAACGGCACCTCGCGCACCAGCGGACCGCCGCGCTCGGTGGCGAGCAGGGCGCGCTTGTTGGCGATGTCGATGAGGCCGCGGAAATCCACGCCCATGCCGATGGGCCAGGTGAGCGGGGTAAGGTCCAGCGCCAGGGTGGACGACACCTCGTCCATCAGCGCGATGGGGTCGAGGCTTTCCCGGTCCACCTTGTTGACGAAGGTGAAGATGGGGATGTCGCGCAGCCGGCAGACCTCGAACAATTTGCGGGTCTGGCTCTCGATGCCCTTGGCAGCGTCGATCACCATCACCGCCGCGTCCACGGCCGAAAGGGTGCGGTAGGTGTCTTCGGAGAAGTCCGAGTGGCCGGGCGTATCGAGCAGGTTGAAGACGATGCCGTCGCGCTCGAACGTCATCACCGAGGAGGTGACGGAAATGCCGCGCTGCTGCTCGATCTCCATCCAGTCCGACCGCGTGCGGCGGCGCTCGCCGCGCGCCTTCACGTGGCCGGCCATGCGGATGGCGCCGGAGGCAAGCAGGAGCTTTTCCGTGAGCGTGGTCTTGCCGGCGTCCGGATGCGAGATGATGGCAAAGGTGCGCCGGCGGGCAAAATCGGGCAGGTCCGCGAGGGCGGCGTTGGGCGTCTGGTCGAGCATGGGCGCCTTATAAGGGCAAATCGCGCGCCATGAAATGCCGTGTTGAAACGCCATCGGGGCACGGTGCCGCGCACCGCACCCCGATCCCGTGACAATGGCCCCGGCGGGGCTTGAGCCTCAGAACTTGTAGACGATGCCGCCGTTCACATAGGCGCTGGACACCTGGTCCTGGCCGAGCTGTTCACCCACCGTGAAGTTGCACGACAGGCCGTTGGCCGCCTCCACCGTGAGGCCCGCCGCAAGGTTGGTCCACGCGCGGCCCGGCTGGTAGACCGGCATGGCGAAGGTGACAGGCGCGGTGAGCAGGCCGGCGGTGACGGAGCGGTCCTGGTTCAGGAAGTCGTAATTGTAGCTCGCCTGCACGTTGGGGCGGATGGTGACGCCGGACACCACGAAGGCGTAGCTCGCCTGCCCGCCGAGGGTCACATAGAACAGCTCGCGCAGCTGGTTGCCGAACGACATGGCGCTGGAATTGCCGGCGGTTTCCGCATAGCCGTCCACCGTCGCCTGCTGGTAGGTGAGCTGGGCCAGCGGGGTCAGCGTCGCCTGGCCGAAGGTGAAGTCGTAGCCGGTGGCGAGGCGGGCGCCGTAATAGACGCCGCTTGTGTTGCCCATGTCAGTGCGCAGCGCCGCGCCGAGCGCGAACTGGCGCTGGATGGAATTGTAGTCGATGGAGCCGATGGTGCCGGAGAGCTGGGCGAAGGCGCCGCCGAAGCGGGCGTTGGCGTAGATCGTGCCGTTGAACATGTCGGCGTCGTAGCCGCCGCTCAGCGCGCTGAAATTGTAGCTGCCGCTGGCGTAGCTCAGAAGCGCACCGACGCTGACGCCGTTGCCGAAGCCGTATTCGAGGCCCACATAGCCGGCCGTCGCGCTGCCGTCCGAGCCGGAGTGATCCCGGGTCGGGTCGAGGCTGTAGGTGCTGTAATCGATGTTGGTATAGAGCTGGAAGCCCTTGGGCGTGCCCGTGCCGATGCGGGTGTCGAGGGTGCGGTAGATGCCGCGGCCCACGTAGATGGGGCTTTCCGCCAGCATGCCGATGAGGCCGGGCGCATCGATGATGGATTCAATGTATTCCGCGAGCAGCGCATGGCCGGCCGGCGTCGGATGCACGACGTCGGCGAAGAGGTAGGTGTTCTGCGCATTCGGCGCCACGAGGGTATTCGTGGTGCAGGTGATGGAGAACTCCTGCTGGCAGGCCCGGTCTGTCACGTTGGTGAAGCCGTACATGTGCGGGTTGGCGATCACCTCGTTCACCAGCGCATAATCGTCCACGAAGATGATGTTCGAGCCGCCGAGGTGGCGCAGGTCCTTGTAGAGGGTCGCGTTGTAGGCGGTGACGGCCGCGCTGAAGAACGGCCCCTCGGGCAGCACGCCGGTGACGGGTGCCTTGGAGATGTCGGGCAGGTTCGGCACGATGATGTAGCGCGCGCCGGCCTTGGACAGCGTATGGATATTTTCCACGTGCTGGTCGGCGGCCGCCACCACATGCTCGATGGCCTTCTCCTCGCTGATGACGCCGAGGTTGAGCAGGATGGCCTGGGTGAAGATGTCGTTGGCGCCCGCCCACATGGAATAGAGCGCGTTCGGCCGGGCGACGCCGCCGGTGGAATCGAGATAGGCCTCGAGCTGCTGAGTCTCGCCGAGGGTGTTGTACTGGTAGGCGAGGCACTTCGGGATGGCGTAGCCCGAATCCACGCAGGCGCCGCCCTGGGCGTAGTTGTTGCCGCCCACCACCGTGCTGGTGCCGTTCACCGTGTCGATGGCGAGATAGGGCGAGACGTCGATGCCGTAATGCTGGCCCACCCGCATGTCCCACACGTCGCCGGGGTTCACCGTGAACCGCACCGACTGGAGTTGGCCGTCGACCACCAAGTAATAGGTGCCCGCGTCGCTCAGGCTGTCGCCGAAGACGTAGAAATTGGAGAACTCCTGGGCCTGTGCGGTCTCCAGGGCCCCGAACGAGACGGAGGAAAGCAACGCGGCAACCGCAATCGACGAACGGAAATTCATGGTGTGTCCCCCCAAGGCAGCCTCCTTGGAAGGGCGATGGTCCCCTGCCACCCCCGTGCGAGGATACCGCCCGATCCCGAGGGAACAGGACCATGGCCAAGGTCACGATACCATCGTCCCCTACCGCCGTTCGTTTGATTTCCGGCCAGTGATGCCGTACCGACACACCCTGAA
>JAYSCE010000369.1:0-4715 GCA_041915035.1 Xanthobacter sp. | reverse complement strand
GCTCCTCGCGGATCGGGTCGATGGGCGGGTTCGTCACCTGCGCGAAGTTCTGCTGGAAATAGCTGAACAGCGACTTGGACTTGTTGGACAGCACGCTGATGGGCGTGTCGGTGCCCATGGAGCCGACAGCTTCCTGGCCGGTGATGGCCATGGGCGCCATGAGCAGCTTGAGGTCTTCCTGCGTGTAGCCGAACGCCTGCTGGCGATCGAGCAGCGACACGTCGGTGCGCACC
Organism: Xanthobacter sp.; assembly: GCA_041915035.1. Classification (GTDB taxonomy): domain Bacteria; phylum Pseudomonadota; class Alphaproteobacteria; order Rhizobiales; family Xanthobacteraceae; genus Xanthobacter. Next base: position 4,482 of record JAYSCE010000369.1, on the reverse strand, counting down.
TCGCGCGCCTCCACGGGGCGCAGGTCTTCCAGCACCAGCTGGGTGTGCTTCAGCCACTCCTTGTAGGGGTTGGCGCGGGCCAGCTCGGTCTTGATTTCCTCATCCGGGACGAGGCGGCCTTCCTCCAGGTCCACCAGCAGCATCTTGCCGGGCTGGAGGCGCCACTTGGTGACGATCTTTTCCTCGGGCAGGGTGAGCACGCCCATTTCCGAAGCGAGGACGATGGTGTCGTCGCTCGTCACCATGTAGCGGGCGGGGCGCAGGCCGTTGCGGTCCAGCGTTGCGACGATCTGGCGGCCGTCGGTGGCGACGATGGCGGCGGGGCCGTCCCACGGCTCCATGAGGGAGGCGTGATACTCGTAGAAGGCGCGCCGCTCCTCGTCCATGAGCGGGTTGCCGGCCCACGCCTCGGGCACCAGCATCATGGCCGCGTGGGGCAGCGAGTAGCCGCCCTGCACCAGGAATTCGAGCGCATTGTCGAAGCAGGCGGTGTCGGACTGGCCCTCGTAGCTGATGGGCCAGAGCTTGGAGATGTCGGCGCCGAACAGCTCCGAATCCACGCTCGCCTGCCGCGCAGCCATCCAGTTGACGTTGCCGCGCAGGGTGTTGATCTCGCCGTTGTGCGCCACCATGCGATAGGGGTGGGCCAGCGGCCAGGCCGGGAAGGTGTTGGTGGAGAAGCGCTGGTGGACGAGGGCGAGCGCGCTCTCGAAGTCCGGATCGTGCAGGTCCGGATAATAGGCGCCGAGCTGGTCGGCGAGGAACATGCCCTTGTAGACCAGCGTGCGGCAGGACAGCGACACCGGATAATAGCCGGCGGTGCGCGGGTCCTTGGCGCCGTAGACGGTGTTGGAGATCACCTTGCGCAGCACGAACAGGCGGCGCTCGAAGCCGTCCTCGTCGCCCGCGAACTCGCCGCGGCCGATGAAGATCTGCACGTGCTTGGGCTCGGTCGGCAGCACGCTGACGCCGAGGGAGGAATTGTCGGTGGGCACGTCGCGCCAGCCGATCAGCGCGAAGCCCTCCTCGGCGACCACGCGCTCGTAGGCGGCGCGGACGATGGCCTCGCCCTCCGCATCGCGCGGCATGAAGATGTGGCCGACGGCATATTCACCGGGCTCGGGCAGGGCGAAGCCGAGGCGGGCGGCCTCCTTGGCGAAGAACTTGTGCGGGATCTGCACCAGCATGCCCGCGCCGTCGCCGGCGCGCGGATCGGCGCCCACCGCGCCGCGGTGCTCCAGATTGAGCAGGATGTTGATGCCGTCCTGCACGATGCGGTGGCTCTTGCGGCCCTTGATGTCGGCGATGAAGCCGACGCCGCAGGCGTCACGCTCGTGCGCCGGGTCGAACAGGCCGAAGGCGTCCGGACGGCCGACGATCGCCGTGTCTTTCACGGCGGCGGCAGTGTGAGCCACGCTTCCGATCAAGCCATCCTTGCGATCCATCGGTGCCATCTGACCATTCCTTTTCCAAAGGGCGGCACGCCGCCCGCATGCGCCGGCTTCGCCGCCGGCCTTCCCCAGATTGTCGGCGCCCCTGCGCATCGCGCCGGGCGTCGGACCCCCTTCGCCCGGACGGGACGTCCCGGCGATATCCGATACCTGCTTTGCAACTTTTGCACCACAGCCGCGCCGCGCAGAAATGCGCCCCCGTCCGGCCTCGGCCGGCGACGGGCCGGCCCCTTGGAACGTAAGCTCGGCAATTCGGCGCGCACGGGAGATAGGGAAGCAGGACTGCCCTATCTCGGCGAAGATGCCAGAAAAGCAGCAGCCTCACAAGCGCCACGATGGCGCAGAAACCGCCAATTTGGCGAAAAATTGCGCGATCGGCGGGTTTGGCGCAAGAACGGTACGGGGCGGTTGGTCCTCGCGCAACGGGATTTCGGGGCGTAGTGGCGACGTCGCGGCGAAAGCCGGCGGGCGTCCCGGTTCCGCCGCCGGCGCCCGTCCCACGGCTGCCGCATTGAAAGGCTTATGTGATCGGGAATCGGGCCGTTCCTCAGGCCTCGTCCTCACCTGCGCGGATGCGCACGGGTGGGGCAGGGGAGAACGGCCGACCGCCGCAGGTTTCCACTGTTCCGGAGCAGCGCCGTGCGCCACACCGTCTCACTTCCCCTCGGCTTCCGGCCGGTGCTGCGCGCGGCCGCCGTCTCTGCCCTTCTCTTCGGCAGCGCGCTGCCGGCTGCGGCGCAGGTGCTGATCTATGAGGGCCAGCCCGGCCTCGCGCCGCGCGGCTATCCGGTGCCGCCCGGCGCCTATCCGCCCGGCACCTATCCCCCCGGCACGTATGCCGTTCCGCAGGCGCGCTATCCGGTGCTGCCGCCGGAGGAGATCCGCGCTATCGCCCAGAGCATGGGCTATTGGAACGTGGGTGCCCCGAAGCTCTCCGGCCGCTTCTATCTCGTTGCCGCGACCGATCAGGAGGGGCGCGCGCTTCTGCGGGTGAATGCCTTTACCGGCCGTGTGGTCAGCGCCCGCAACATTCCGGGCGGACCGGCCGTGGCCGCGCCGGCGCCCTATCCCGCGCCCCAGCGTGCGGCACCTCCGGCGACCGCGCGTGCCGTCCCGCCTCCGGCGCCCACCTATAGCGCCCCCGCTCCCGCCCCCGCGATGGCCGGTACCCCGGCGCCGCTGCCGCCCCAGCGCCCGCCTGAGGCGACCATGGCGGCCGTCACGCCCGCGCCTGCGGCGGTGGCCCCATCCACGCCGGCTCCCTCCACGCCGGCCCCTGCCGCACCCGCCGCCACCGCTCCCGCCGCCTCTGCGGCCCAGCCGGCACCTGGCGCGAGCGCCAATGCGCCGGCCGGCCAGACGGCGGCCCAGCAATCGGCGAATGCCGCACCCTCCGCGACGCCGGCTCCGCCCGCGAGCGCCGCCCAGCCGCAGAAGCGCAAGGCCGGCGCCGGCACGGCGACCACCGACAGCGCGTCGGCGGGCACCGCCTCGGTCCTGTCACGTCCGAAAGGTCAGTGAGAGGTGCGCGGCCTCAGGCCAGATAGGCCGCGGCGACCAGTCCGATCACGATGATGGCCAGGAAGCCCAGCGTGACGAGTCCCAGCCGCTTCTCGATGAACTCGCGGGCGGCCGGCCCGAAATAGTACAGGATCGCCGCCAGCAGGAAGAAGCGCGCGCCGCGGGTGATGACCGACAGCACGATGAACCAGAACAGGCTGTAGTCGGCGAAGCCCGAGGTGATGGTGACCAGCTTGAAGGGGATCGGCGTCAATCCCTTCAGCAGGATCACCCAATGCCCGTAATGGGCGTAGGCGGCGCGGAACTGGTCGACCTTCTGGCCGTAGCCGTACAGCTCGATCAGGAACTTGCCCACGCTGTCATAGAGCAGCGCGCCGATGGCGTAGCCGACGAGGCCGCCCAGCACCGAGGCGATGGTGGCGATGAGGGCGTAGCGCCAGGCCTTGTCCGGCCGCGCCAGCGTCATGGGCACCTGCAGCACGTCCGGCGGCACCGGAAACACCGAGCTTTCCGCGAAGGCCACGATGGCGAGGGCCCAGGGCGCCGACGGCTTCGCCGAATACGCGATGATCCAGTCGTAGAGCTTGCGGAGCATGGGCGCCTTGCTGCGTTGCGGAAGAGTGCTTTCGCTTAGAGCGTCGACCGATCCGAGTAAAGCGCCGCGCCGCGCGGCCTTTCGCCGGCCCGCCCCGGGACCGGCTTCCGGGTGGCGGGCATGGCCACGCCTGCGCTCGTAAACCGATGCTTTACCACCCCGGTTCACGCAAGGTCCCTGTGACTCGCAGGACACAGACACATGGCGCGGCGCGGTGTAAACCCGGTTTCGCTGCGGTCGAGTCGCGGGGGCGTCACCCCGGTCGCAGTGCCGGCGGGGCGGGCCACGCCCCGGACGATTTCCGGGGAACACCCCGGTGCCGTTCAATCTTTATGAACCGGTGCTGACACACTCATTCAGTTCCGGTGCCGCACGGGAAGCGTAAACGTGCTGCATCGCCGCAAGGGTGCCGTCGGCAACTGAAGCCGCGACGCAAGTTCCGAGGATCGAGGATGACCAAGCGAATCGCCGTGTTTGCCGCTCTCGTGCTGGGCTATGTGCTGACGGGCATGGCGCTGAACGCCAGCCAGCCGGCCGACGCCGCTTCCCCCGCCTCGCCTGCCACTGCGCAGACCGAGAGCAACTGAACGCATCCCGATCAAGGCGCCCATTCGGGGCGCCTCCCGTCCAGGGACGGGTCGCAGGTCGATGGCCGCGCAGTTTCAATGAAGCGATGCAGATATGAAAAAGGCCGGGCAAGCGCCCGGCCTTTTCATTTTCGGTTTGCCCGTTCCCGCGTCCGATGACCGGGGCAGGCCCGGCCATCGGGGGAGGGGGCTCAGTGGACGGCGGCCTTCTTCTGCGGCTCGAGATCGGCGGCGGTCAGCGGCGGGTTGGCGAGGATGCCGCCGAGGCCGGCCAGGGCGGCGCGCTGGCGCACCAAAGCGAGCACCACGTCGAGGGTGGGGGTGGGCA
>JAYSCE010000368.1:0-4715 GCA_041915035.1 Xanthobacter sp. | reverse complement strand
TGGCGAACGGGCCGTAATAATCGCCCGGCCGGTTGCGCGCGCCGCGATGCTTGGCGATCTGCGGCGAGACGTGATCGGCGGTGATGAGGATGTAGGGGAAGGATTTGTCGTCCCGCAGCAGCACGTTGAAGCGCGGCTTCAGCTGCTTGATGAGGTTGGCTTCCAGCAGCAGCGCTTCCGGCTCGGTGCGGGTGGAGACGAACTCCATCTGCGCCGTCGCGGCGATCATGCGGGCGATGCGGTTGGTGTGACCGACCGGGCGCGTGTAGCTGAGCACGCGCTTCTTGATGCTCTTGGCCTTGCCGACATAGAGCACGGTGCCGTCCGCCGCGATCATGCGGTAGACGCCCGGCCCGCCGGGCGCGTGCTTCACCGCGCGGATGATGGCGGCGCGCCCCGTCGCGAGACTTTCCTCGCCCGGCAGGGTTTCGTCGGCGGGCTCCATCTCGAGAAGGACGCCATCCTCGGCCTCCTCCAGCCCCTCTCCCGCGCCGGGTGGCAAGGCCTCGCGCGAGGCGTCGCCATCGGGACGGGCAAGGGCAATCTCGGGCGGATCGGTGGGCCGGCGGCGGGTCATGAGCCGTATGTAATGCGCCCCGCGCCCGGAGGGAACGGCGGAGCCGGCGGCCCGAATTCACGCCGCATCAACCATAGCTGCATCGGACCTTGAGCCACGCTGTGCGCCAGCTTCGCACAAGGATGAAAATCCATAGTCCCCACAATGGCATGGATGGTTAATGCGCCATCAACCATAGGCGCGAGCCGGAGCAACCGCTGAGAATTGGGCAAGTTTCCCCTGCCAGGGTGCGTCAAACGCCGGACGACAGCCGGCCCGCCCCCTCGGAGGATGATCCATGCGTATCCGTCTGCTCGCTTCCGCCGCTGCATTGGCGGGCTTTGCTCTCGCCGCGCCGGCGCAGGCGGCCGACCTCGGGTATCCGGCGCCCTATGTGCAGCCGGTGGCCGCCTTCACCTGGACCGGCTTCTATCTCGGCGCGAATGCCGGCTATGGCTGGGGTTCCTCGTCGTTCAGCAGCCCCAGCGGTTTTCTCGGCGGCTTCCAGGCCGGATACAATTTCCAGTTCGGCAGCCCCTTCGTGCTCGGCGTCGAGACCGATTTCGACTTCGCCGGCATGTCGGCCGGGGCCTACAGCCTCAACAATCTCGGCACCGTGCGTGCCCGCCTCGGCTATTCCTTCGATCGCGTGCTCGTCTATGGCACCGGCGGCTTCGCCTATGGCCAGGGGAGCGCGAATTTCTTCAGTCTCACCTCCTCCTCGACCCAGACCGGATGGACTTTGGGTCTCGGTGCGGAGGTAGGATTTGACCGGAACTGGTCCGCGAAGCTCGAATATCTTTATGTAGACTTGGGCAGCGCCACGTTCCCAACTGCAGTTGGCCCGGTGACTACTGGCTTTGACGCCAATATTCTTCGGGCTGGTGTGAACTATCGCTTCTAGCGGGGGACGTAACGCAAGGAAAAGAAATGCGGCAAAACATGGGAACAATCCCAAATCTGCCGCGTTTACGCGCCATTGTGTCGCGGAGATTAAGAAAAGTTAGGAAAAGGCCACATCTCTGCCCGGTTTGATTTTCCTGGTGTGGCCCGATCGCTACAGACGGCACCCGGCAGGGGCTGTAAGAAAGAACCACCCGACGGCGACCTCCTCCGGGAGGGGCCGGCGAAACCACAAAGGTAGATACTCATGTTGAAGCGTGCACTTCTGGGCGCCACCGCCCTGGTTCTCCTCGCCGGCACCGCCTCCGCGGCCGACCTGGCCACCCGCTATCCGGTGAAGGCCGCCCCGATCCCCGTGCAGGTCTTCTCCTGGACCGGGTTCTACATCGGCGGCAACGTGGGCTGGGGTTGGGCTAACAACACCTACGACTACACCCCCTTCGCCTCGCCCACCTACAGCTACAGCCCCGGCACCTCCAACGGCTTCACCGGCGGTCTGCAGCTGGGCTACAACTACCAGTTCGCCAACAACGTCGTGCTCGGCGTCGAGACGGACTTCAACTGGGCCGACATCAGCTCCAACAGCATCGTGTTCGGCGGCCCCATCGGCGGCACCGTCATCGCCCAGAAGGTCGACTACTTCGGCACCATCCGCGCCCGCCTCGGCTACGCGATGGACCGCTTCCTGCCGTACATCACCGGCGGCGCGGCCTATGCCAACACCAAGTACACCGACCCCTTCGGCTTCTCCGACAGCAACCTGAAGTGGGGCTGGACCGCCGGCGCCGGCGTCGAGTACGCCATCACCAACAACTGGACGATCAAGGCCGAGTACCTGTACCTCGGCTTCGACAACAGCAAGACCAACTACGCCAACGGCGATCAGCTGTCCGTCGGCAGCAACGTCCAGACCGCCCGCCTCGGTGTGAACTACAAGTTCTGATCCGAAGCCCCCCCTTGCAAACTGGCCCCCGGCTTCGCGCCGGGGGCCTTTTTGTTTGGCGGGACCCTTCAAATGGAATTCCGTAGCGGCACCATCAAGGATGCGAGGGAGCAAGATCCGCCTCGCCATCCGCCCCCGGTAACACGGGGATGCAATTCTTGAACGGGGCCAGGGGCCGGATTTGACCCACTGCCTCGCCTTCTCAACTATGATCGTGCTAGAGCGCGCAATCGTTGAACGGCAGAAGAGGGCTGAAATGGCTCATCCGGCAGCGCCCGCTCAGGAGCGCGCCTCGAACCGTCCGGTACGCATCGGCGTCACCGGCATCGGCATCATGGGATCGAATCACGCCCGCGTGCTGGCCGAGCTCCCCGGCGCGGAACTGGTCGCGGTGGCGGATCCCGATCAGGCCCAGGCCCAGCGGGTCGCCAATTTTCTCGGCTGCAAGGCGGTGGGCGACCATCGCGATCTCCTCGCCCTCGGTCTCGACGCCGTGGTGGTGGCAGCGCCCACCCATCTGCACCACCCCATCGCCCTCGACGTGATCGCCGCCGGCTGCTCGGTGCTGGTGGAGAAGCCCGTCGCCTCCACCACCGAGGAAGGCCGCGAGATCGTGGCCGCCGCCCGCGACAAGGGCGTCACCCTCATGATCGGCCATGTGGAGCGGTTCAATCCGGCGGTGCGCGCCATCAAGGACGCCATCCGCGACGAGAACCTCCTCTCCATCGCCATCACCCGCGTCGGCCCCTTCCCGCCGCGCATGTCCAACGTGGGCGTGGTGATCGACCTCGCTGTGCACGACATCGACCTGATCCGCTGGTTCACCGGCTCGGATATCCTCGAGGTCCAGCCGCAGACCCGCGCCGCCATCGCCGAGCGGGAGGACATCGCCCTCCTCCAGTTCCGCACCGCCAACGGGGCGCTGGCGCACATCAACACCAACTGGCTGACGCCCTTCAAGGCGCGCACGGTCCACGTCGCCACCTCCAAGAAATACGTGATCGGTGACCTCCTCACCCGGCAGGTGACCGAGCATTTCGACTATCGCCCCGACGGCTCCTATTCCACCCGGCACCTGCCGGTGGCCTATGCCGAGCCGCTGCGCGCCGAGCTTGAGAACTTCCTCTCCGCCGTGCGCACGGGCCGGCCGCCGGAAGTGACCGGCGACGAGGGCGTGGCGAGCCTCGAGATCGCCATCTCCTGCCTGCCCGGCGCGCCCCCGGCACAGGCCCCCAAGCGCCGCGCGGTGGGCTGAGCCAGCCGCTGAACGCGTGCCGCGTCGGCCGCGCGCCGGCGGGCGGGCGCGCGCACGCCAGATGCCCGGCCACCCGGGCCTTTCGAAACGGACATGAGATGACCGCTCCAGCGACGGCCCCCGCCCCCATCGCCTTCATCGACCTTGCCGCCCAGCGCGCCCGCATCGGCCGACGCGTAGATGACGCGGTGCAGGCGGTGCTCGCCTCCTGCCGCTTCATCAACGGCCCGGAAGTGACGGAGTTCGAGACAAAACTCGCAGCCTTCGCCGGAGCGAAATATGCCGTCTCCTGCTCCAGCGGCACGGATGCGCTGGCGCTGCTGCTCATGGCCTGGGGCGTGAAGGCGGGCGACGCGGTGTTCTGCCCCGCCTTCACCTTCTGCGCCACCGCCGAGGTGGTGCCGTGGGTGGGAGCGACCCCGGTGTTCGTGGACGTGAAGGCCGACACATTCAACATGGACCCGGAGAGCCTGGAGCAGGCCATCCAGGTGGCCATCGAGCAGGGGCTCGACCCGCGCGTGGTGATCCCGGTGGACCTGTTCGGCCAGCCGGCGGACTATGACGCCATCCTGCCCATCGCCGAGAAGTATGGCCTCAAGGTGCTGTGCGACGCCGCGCAGGGCTTCGGCGGCACCTGGAACAACCGGCGCACCGGCTCCATCGGCGATGCCACCGCCACCTCCTTCTTCCCCGCCAAGCCGCTCGGTGCCTATGGCGACGGCGGTGCCATCCTCACCGACAATGAGGAACTGGTGACCATCCTCAAGAGCCTGCGCGAGCATGGCCAGGGTGTGGACAAGTACCAGAACGTGCGCATCGGCATGACCGCGCGCCTCGACACGATCCAGGCGGCGGTGCTGCTCGAAAAGCTTGCCATCTTCGAGGAGGAGATCGCGGCCCGCGAGAAGGTGGCGCGGCGTTACAACGAACTTCTGAAGGACGTAGCCGGCGTGCCGGTGGTCGATCCGCGCGCGACGTCGGTGTGGGCGCAGTACACCATCAAGCTCGCCCCCGGCGTGCGCGACGGCCTCGCCGAGAAGCTGAAGGCCGCGGGCGTT
>JAYSCE010000367.1:0-4752 GCA_041915035.1 Xanthobacter sp. | reverse complement strand
CCAGGCGGGTGAGGAACATCTTCATCTGCATGGAGGTGGCGTTCTGCGCCTCGTCCAGGATCACCGCGGCGTTGGAGAGGGTGCGCCCGCGCATGAAGGCGAGCGGGGCGATCTCGATCTCGCCGGATTGGAGCGCCCGCTCCACGAAGGGGCGGTCCATCAGGTCGTAAAGCGCGTCGTAGATGGGGCGCAGATAGGGGTCCACCTTCTCCTTCATGTCGCCCGGCAGAAAGCCCAGGCGTTCGCCCGCCTCGACGGCGGGACGGGAGAGGATGATCTTGTCCACCATCCGCCGCTCCAGCAGATGGACGGCATAGGCCACGGCAAGCCAGGTCTTGCCGGTGCCGGCGGGACCGTTGCCGAACACCAGAGTGTGCCGCTTCAGCGCCCGGATATAGGCATCCTGCGCGGCGGTGCGGGCGCGCACCGGGCGGCGGCGCAGGTGGATCTCGTCGAACGACTGGCGCTGTTCGGCCGGGTCGAAATCGAACAGGGAGCCCTGCGAGGTGACCTCGCGGATGGCGCCGTCCACGTCGCCCTGGCTGATGTCGCGGCCCTTCCGAAGCGCCTCATACAGGTGCTCCAGCACGGCCCGTGCCTGCTCGCAGGCATCGCGCTCGCCTTCCAGCGTGACGTGGTTGCCGCGCGAATCCGCCTTCACCCCCAGCTTGCGCTCGATGAGGGCGAGGTTGCGGCCGTAATGGCCGAACAGCTGGGTGGCGAGCCGATTGTCGTCGAAAGCCAGCACCACATGGGCGGCCGGAGGCTCGTCCGGATTGGCCCAGGGGGCCGTCACCGCCGCGCGGGCGGGTCCGTTGGAGGCCTGCGGCGCAGAGGCCGCCAGGGGACGATCACGGTTGTCGCTGCCGGATCTGCGCAAGCTCAAGCCTCCATGGCCGCAAGCGGCCGGGAATGGGCGGGGGAAGAGGTCGTCTCGGCGGGAACGCCGGCGAGGCTGTTCGGGCCAACGTCGGTGATGGTGACGGTGAGAAGCTCGCCGATGCCGGCGGGCGGGTCGTTCACCACCACGCTCTGGAGATACGGCGAACGGCCGATGAGCTGGCCCGGCTGGCGGCCCGGCTTCTCCAGGAGGATATCGAAGGTGCGGCCCCGGCAGGCGGCGTCGAAAGCCGTCTTGGAGGCTTCCAGCAGCCTGTGCAGTTCCTCGAGGCGCGCGGCCATCACTTCCTCCGGCACCTGCCCCTCGTGTTCGGCGGCGGGCGTGCCGGGGCGGGCGCTGTACTTGAAGGAGTAGGCGCTGGCGAAGCCGACCTCGCGCACCAGATCAAGCGTGTCCTCGAAATCGCGATCCGTCTCGCCCGGGAAGCCGACGATGAAGTCGGAGGAGAGCGCGATGTCCGGCCGCGCCTCGCGGATCCGGTCGATCAGGCGGAAATAGTCGTCCCGCGTGTGCTTGCGGTTCATGGCGTCCAGGATCGCATCGGATCCCGACTGCACCGGCAGGTGCAGATAGGGCATCAACTGCGGCAGGTCGCGATGGGCGGCGATGAGATCCTCGCCCATGTCCCGCGGATGGGAGGTGGTGTAGCGCAGCCGCGCCAGCCCCTCCATCTGCGCCAGGCGCTCCATGAGCCGGGCGAGGCTCCAGACGGTGCCATCCGGCCCCTCGCCGTGGAAGGCGTTGACGTTCTGGCCGATGAGGGTGATCTCGCGCACGCCCTGGTCGAGGAGGCGGGCGGCCTCGTCGAGGATCTTGGTCACCGGGCGGGAGACCTCGGCGCCGCGGGTGTAGGGCACCACGCAGAAGGTGCAGAACTTGTCGCAGCCCTCCTGCACCGTCACGAAGGCGGCCGGCCCGCGCGAGCGGGTGGCGGCGCGGGTCGGCGCGGGGAGGTGATCGAACTTGTCCTCGGCGGGAAATTCGGTGTCTACCATCCGCTTGCCGGCCTTCGCCTCGGCCAGAAGCTCGGGCAGGCGGTGGTAGCTCTGGGGGCCGACCACCACGTCCACCACCGGGGCGCGGCGCATGATCTCGGCGCCTTCGGCCTGGGCGACGCAGCCGGCGACGGCGATCATGGTGTCGGAGCCGGCTTCCTGCTTCTGCTTCCGAAGGCGTCCAAGCTCGGAATAGACCTTCTCGGCGGCCTTCTCGCGAATATGGCAGGTGTTGAGGATCACAAGGTCGGCCTCGGCCGGGTCCTGCGTCTCCACGTATCCCTCGCGTGCCAGCGTGTCCGCCATACGATGGGAATCGTAGACGTTCATCTGGCAGCCGAAGGACTTCACATAAAGCTTGCGGGGCTCGTGCATGTCGCCTGTTCTGTCGTCGTCGATCTTCGCGTGTGGGCGCGACGCGATCGTGACGCCAGCTCTTGTCGCCCCCTTCATGGTTCCGTGAGCTTTCGATCCTACCGGTAAACGCTAGGATTGGAAATGGGCGGCGGGTCTCACGCCCCGGATGTCGCTGCGGCCCACTCGGCCACGACCGCCGGATCGGTCTCCGCCGGCACCCGCTCCGCGGCGGTGCGGGCGGTCGTCACGGGGTCCGCCAGCCGCCCCAGAGCCCACACCGCCGCACCTCTGACCAGAGCGGATTCATCCGCCAGCCGCGCCTCCACCTGCGGCAGCAGCGCGGCATCCCCCGAATTGCCGATGGCGATCAGGACGTTGCGCACGAAGCGGTCGCGTCCGATCCGCTTGATCGGGCTTTTCGGGAAGCGGGCGCGGAAGGCGGCGTCGTCCAGCGCCACCAGTTCCGCCAGCGGCGGTCCATCATTCTCCACCCGCGCGGCGAGCTTCGCCTCCTGCCCCATCTGCGCGAACTTGTTCCAGGGGCAGGCGGCGAGGCAGTCGTCGCAGCCATAGATGCGGTTGCCCATGAGCGGCCGCAGCTCCACCGGGACTGGCCCCTTGTGCTCGATGGTGAGGTAGGAAATGCAGCGCCGCGCATCGATGACGTTGGGTGCGGGGAAGGCGGCGGTCGGGCAGGCGTCGAGGCAGGCGCGGCAGGAGCCGCAATGGTCTTTCTCCGGCGCGTCGGGTGCCAGCTCCAGCGTGGTCGCGATGGCGCCGAGGAACAGCCAGGAGCCGAAATCCCGCGAGACGAGGTTGGTGTGCCGCCCCTGCCAGCCGAGGCCGGCCGCGGCGGCGAGCGGCTTCTCCATCAGCGGGGCGGTATCCACGAACACCTTCACGTCGGCCGTGACGCCGCGTTTGCCCGCTTCCGCCAGCAGCGCACGGGCGACGCGCTTGAGCTTCGGCTTGATGATGTCGTGATAATCCTCGGCCCGCGCATAGACCGAGATGGCACCTGCGCTCGTTTGGCCGAGCACCGCGCGCGGGTCTTGGGCGGGTCCGTAATTTACGCCGAGCATGATGACGCTGCGCATATCCGGCCACAGCGTGAGGGGATCGGCGCGACGATCCAGCGTTTCGGCCATCCAGCCCATGTCACCATAGGCGCCGTCCGCGACCCAGGCGTGGAGCCGTTCTCCGGCGGGCAGGCCCGCCTCCGGCCGGGAGATGCCCACGGCATCGAAACCTTCCTCCCGGGCGAGGCGGCGGACGATCTCTTCCAGGCCGCCCGCGTCCGTCAGAAATCGAGGTCCGCGTAGGTCTTGGAGGGGGGCATGCCCGGGATGCTCTCGGTGAGCAGGGCGCGGAAGGTCGGGCGCGACTTGATCCGCGCGTACCAATCCCTCGCGTGCTCGTCCTCGTCCCACGGTACGTCGCCCAGATAGTCGGCCACCGAGAGATGCGCGGCGGCGGCAAGGTCGGCCTGGCTCAGCTTCTCGCCGGCGAGCCATTTGCGCGCCTTGGCCAGCCAGCCGATGTACTTCAGATGATAGCGTATATTGGCGCGCGCCACCCGCAGCGAGGTCGCATCCGGCGATCCGCCGCCCTGCTCGCGGGTCATGTACCGCTTGTGGATGCGCTCGCGCACCAGTGGCTCGGTGGATTCGACATACATCTTCTCGTTGAACCACTGGGTCAGCCGGCGCACCTCCACGCGACCGGCCGGGTCTTCCGGCAGCAGGCGGTGGGCGCCGAGGGCGAGGCCCCGGGTCTCATCGAGATACTCGGCGATGATGAAGGCGCCCGGCACGGAGGCCGCCATCTCCTCCACGATCACCGGCGTCTCCCCCGACGGATTGAGCGCGAGGAAGCCCGGCCGTCGCTCCCACACGCGCTCCTCCACCAGCTCCGGCTCCAGGCCGTATTCGGCGAGCAGCAGGCGGACGAAACGGGAATGCGGGCAGAAGGGATGATGATGCAGATACATGGGCCGATTTCGCCGGGGGTCGAAGGGAGGGGGCGAGGCACCCGGCGTTGCCTATGATTAGAAGCCGAACCTTTCCGATTGGTTCCTCCCTGCTGCAGCGCGGGCCGGCTGCCGGCTGCTCTCGCATTTCGCATTCCGATCGTGGTGAGCGAATCATGAACGCTGCCGCGCGCCCGCCAACGGCCTGCCCTTTGGTTATTTGCCGGTCTGTTGCGATGCGGCCACAGCGTGGCCGGAAACGCGTCGATGGCCCCAGCCCCGTCCTTCCGCAGCGGCGCGCCACGTTGCACCCGCGAAGCCAAGCGGAGAGGATGACGGCCGTCTTGTTCCCGCCTCCCGGATTTTCTCTCCCATGACTCTCGGCGACATGCTCGAAGCGCTTGTTCTCGGCCTGCTGGAAGGGCTGACGGAATTCATCCCCGTCTCCTCCACGGCGCATATCCTGCTCGCCGGGCACTTTCTCGGCTTCGAGAGCAACGGCCACACCTTCGAGGTGCTGATTCAGCTTG
>JAYSCE010000366.1:0-4770 GCA_041915035.1 Xanthobacter sp. | reverse complement strand
CGGCATCGATGCGCGCATCGCCGAGATCGAGGCGAAGCTCGGCCCGGTGGACGTGCTGGTCAACAACACCGGCGGCCCGCCCCCCACCCCCGCCGCCGGCCAGGATCCGGCCCTGTGGGCGAAGAGCTTCAACGACATGGTGCTGTCGGTGATCGCCATCGCGGACCGGGTCCTGCCCGGCATGCGCGCGCGCAAGTGGGGCCGCATCATCACATCCACTTCGTCCGGCGTGGTGGCGCCCATTCCCAACCTCGCCATCTCCAATGCGCTGCGCCTGTCGCTGGTCGGCTGGTCGAAGACGCTCTCCCGCGAGGTCGCGCGTGACGGCATCACCGCCAACATCATCCTGCCCGGCCGCATTGCCACCGACCGCATCAAGTTCCTCGATGCCAAGAAGGCCGAGCGCGAGAACCGCTCCGTGGAGGACGTGTCGGCGGAAAGCACGGCCTCCATCCCGGTCGGCCGCTACGGCGACCCGCAGGAATATGCCAACGTGGTGGCCTTCCTCGCCGGCACGCCCTCGTCCTATGTCAACGGCTCGGTCATCCGCGTGGATGGCGGCCTCATCGCCAGCATCTGATCGGTTTCATCATGCTTCTCGACGCCAGCGCCTCCGGCCTGTTCCCCATCGCCCCCACCCCGTTCACGCAAGACGGGAAGATCGACGAGGGCTCCCTCGACACCCTCATCGCTCGCTATCTCGCCGCCGGCGCCACCGGCGTGACGGTGCTCGGCATCATGGGTGAGGCGCCCAAGCTGGAGCCGGAGGAATCCCTCGCCGTCACCGCGCGCTTCATCGCCGGCTTCGGCCAGCTGCCGGTCATCGTCGGCGTCTCGGCGCCGGGCCTCGCCGCCATGCGCTGGCTGGCGCGCGCGGCCATGGACAAGGGCGCGGCCGGCGTCATGATCGCCCCGCCGCCGAGCCTGCGCACCGACGACCAGATCACCGGCTATTACCGGCAGGCCATCGAGGCCATCGGCGACGATATCCCCTTCGTCATCCAGGACTATCCGCTCACCCTGACCGTGCAGATGACGCCCAAGGTCATCCGCCAGATCGTTCAGGAGAACCCCTCCTGCGTGATGCTGAAGCATGAGGACTGGCCGGGGCTGGAGAAGATCTCGGCGCTGCGCGCCTTCCAGAAGGAAGGTTCCATGCGCCCCATCTCCATCCTCACCGGCAACGGCGCACTGTTCCTGGATTTCGAGATGGAGCGTGGGGCGGACGGCGCCATGACCGGCTACGCCTTCCCCGAGATGCTCGGCGACGTGGTGAAGCTGCAGAAGGCCGGCGAGCGGGAGGCGGCGCATGACCTGTTCGACGCACACCTGCCGCTGCTGCGCTACGAGCAGCAGCAGGGCGTCGGCCTCGCGGTGCGCAAATATGTGATGATGAAGCGCGGCTTCATCGCCTCCGACGCCCAGCGCAAGCCGGGCTCGTCCCTCTCCGCCACCGCGCGGGCGGAAGTGGACTACCTGCTCTCCCGCCTCGCCCGGCATGATCCCCGCGCGCTGGTGTGAGCGACGACATTTGAAGTTCGACCGGGGCGGCTCCAGCGACGGAGCCGCCCGTCCTGTTTTAAGGCCGATCTACCGCGCCACCCACGTGCCGCTGCCGGCGATCTCCTCCGAAATCCGCCGTCCCGCATCGATGACGGCGGCACGGATGGCCTGGGACGCGCCGGCGAGATCCTCGGCCGCGAGCACGAGGCTGACCCCGGCGATGACCTGCTTGTTGACGAGGACCGGTGCCGCGATGCCCGCGCGCCCCTCGGCGACCTCCGAAACCGTCTCCACCACGCCGTCGCGGCGGATGGCCCGCACCTCGGCCTTGAAGGCCTTCCAGTCGCCGTGTCCGAGCCGGGCGCGGATGGTGTCCTCATTGTCGAGATAGATGCGCTTCAGCGAGCGGTCGTCGAGATGGGCCAGCACCACCTTGGATGACGCGCCGGCGAAGAGCGGCATGGCGACGCCACGCTCGTAGGTGGTGATGGGATGGGGCGCGTTGCCGTGCTCCTGATGCACACACATCACCGTGTCGCGATAGCGCCGGCACAGGATCGCCGTCGCCCGCTGGGTGGTCTGGTCGAGCAATTCGTGCATCACACGCGAGGCGATGGGGATCAGCGTGTCCCCCTGCCGCAGCAGCCGGTCGTATTCAATGAAGGCGGGGCCCAGCACATAGCCCGCGCCGATGACGGGATCGAGGAAGCCGGCCCGGCAAAGCTCCTGCACGTCGCGATAGGCGGAACTCTGGGACACACCAGTCTCCTGGGCGATCTCCTCCACCGTCAGCGGCCAGGGGCGTCCGCGAAACAGACCCATGACCTGAAGAATCCTGCTGGCCAAACCCGCCCTCCCCAAGAATGATATTTTGTATCATTCAGTAGGAATTTCTCAAAATTCCTACCTGTTGCGAATTATGCTTGAAGGCGATGAAAAGTTCGAGCACTCTTTCGGCAGATGACGCGCGGCAAGACGCGTCCCCCTTCCGGAGAGAGATGATGAAGCGCGTCCTTCCCCGCCTCGTTGCCGCCGCCCTCGCCCTCAGCGTTCCGCTTGCCGGGGCCCATGCGCAGGCGCCGAAAACCGAGGTGAAGCTCGCCGTCCTGGCCCCGAGCGCGCTGCTGTGGCTGCACGCCATCGCCATGGACAAGGGCTTCTACGACAAGCGAAACATCGCCGTGCGCGAGCTGCGCGCATCGGACAGCCCGGCGCTGCTGCAGGCGGTGGCGTCGGGCAGCGCGGATGCGGGCATCGCCCTCGGCGACCTCGCGGTGCGTGCCATCGATAAGGGCGCCCCGGTCATCATCGCTGGCGCTGTGCTCGACAAGACGATCCTGCGCCTCTACGGCGCCAAGGGCACCGCTTCGGTGAAGGATTTCGCCGGCAAGCCGCTGACCGCCGGCGCGGTCAAGGGCGGCACGGCCAACCTGCTGAAGTATCAGCTGAAGCAGGCGGGCGTGGACCCGGCCGGGGTGCAGATGGTGTCCATCGCCAATTCCCGCGACCGCATCATCGCCATGGGCAATGGCCAGGTCGCAGGCGCCCTGCTGATCGCCCCCTTCGATACCCTCGCCGGGCGCGATGGCGCTGTGCTGCTCGATGTCTATCGCGAGCCCTATGTGCAGACGCCGCTGGTGCTGAACAAGGCCTGGGGCGAGGCGCCCGCCACGCGCCCCGCCGCCATCGCGGTGACGCAGGCGCTGAAGGAGGCGGCTGCCTTCATCGATGACCCGGCCAACAAGGACGCGGCCATCGACGTGCTCGCCGCCTACACCAAGACGCCGCGCGACGTGGTGGAGGATTCCTACGCTTTCATCGTGAAGGAGCAGAAGGCCGTTCCTGCCGATCTCTCCGTCCCCGCGGCCGGCCTTGAAAACCTCTACAAGATCGACGCCGCGGTGGGTGGTGATCCCCAGACCCAGGCCTTCGACCTCAAGCGCTATTACGACCCGAGCTACATCGCGGGCAATTGAGCCGACAGGCGCGAGAGGAGCTGCGGCCATGGCCCATTTTCGCGACATGCGGACGCCGGTGACGCTGCTCACCGGCTTCCTCGGATCGGGCAAGACCACGCTGCTCAACGGCTGGCTGCGCGATCCCACGCTGAGCGACGCGGCCGTCATCGTCAACGAGTTCGGTGAGATCGGCATCGACCATGCCCTCATCGCTGCCAGCTCGGACAACACCATCGAGCTGTCCACCGGCTGCCTGTGCTGCACCGTGAAGGGCGACCTCGTGGAGACGCTGCGCGACCTCACGGAGAAGCGGGCGCGGGGCGAGGTGAAGGCCTTCGCGCGGGTCATCATCGAGACCACCGGCATGGCCGATCCCGGCCCGGTCATCCAGGCGCTCATCACCTTCCCGGTGGCGCGCACCTATCGCCTCGGGCGGGTGGTGACGGCGGTGGATGCGGTACAGGGCATGGGCACGCTCGACCGCCACGCGGAAGCGCGCAAGCAGGTGGGCGTCGCAGACGAGGTGGTGCTCACCAAGGCCGATCTGGCGGGCAGCGACCTCGCCCCGCTGGAAGCCCGCATCGCCACCCTGTCCCCCGGCGCGCGGCTCCATTTGTCCTCGCTCAATCACCTCGCCCAGCCGACATTGCTCGACGGCATCGACCCCGCCGATCCCAACACCCGCCCGAGCGAAGTGCGCGCCTGGCTACGCGCGGAAGCCTTCGAGGCGGCCGACCCCGTGGCGCACCGGGAAGACATCGGCTCCTTCTGCCTCGCCTTCGACGAGCCCCTGCACTGGGAGCACGTCTCGGCGTGGCTCGACGCGCTGGTCATCGCCCATGGCGACGATCTGCTGCGGGTGAAGGGCATTCTCGCCATCGCCGGCCGCCCAAGGCCTGTGGTGGTGCAGGCCGTGCAGCGGCTGTTCTCGCCGCCGGTGGAATTGTCCGCCTGGCCGGAGGGGATGGCAGGCTCGCGCATCGTCTTCATCACCCGCGGCCTGTCGCAGGCCTACGTGACCGAGGTGCTGGACGTGATCCGCACCCGCCCCGTGGCGCTCGACCTCGCGTCCTGACGCGCCGCCGGCCTTTCGCTTTCTAATCGGCCCGCGCGGGCCTCGTCCTCGGGAGAGTAGTTTGGATACCATCATCAAGAACGGCCTCGTCGTGACCGCCGACGGCCGCTTCGAGGCCTCCATCGGCATCAAGGACGGGGCCATCGCCGGCATCTTCGAGCCGGGTCTGGAGCCCGCCGCCGCCGAAATCATCGACGCCAAGGGCCTCGCCATCCTGCCCGGCGTCATCGACAT
>JAYSCE010000365.1:0-4777 GCA_041915035.1 Xanthobacter sp. | reverse complement strand
CCGACGCTGGCGGCGATGCCGCCCTGTGCCAGCGGGCTGGAGCCGTCCGCGCCCCAAGGCGCGCGGGTGACGAGCACCACCGGCTCGGGAGCGAGGAAGAGGGCGGCGGCGAGCCCGGCGATGCCGGCGCCGACAATGACGGGGCGGCCGTCCAGCCTGTCCCCGATCATAGCGCCAGCATCCGCTCGACCGAGGCGCGGGCGCGCTCGGCGATTTCCGGGTCGATGGTGACTTCGTGGAGGTTGTTCTCCAGCGCCGCGCGGATGTTGCGGAGCGTGATCTTCTTCATGTGCGGGCAGAGATTGCAGGGGCGCACGAAGTCGATGTCGGGATAGTGGACCGCCACATTGTCGGCCATGGAGCATTCGGTGAGCAGCACCACGCGGGGCGGGCGCTTCTCGCTCACATAGTCGCTCATCGCGGCGGTGGAGCCGGCGAAATCGGCTTCCGCCACCACCTCCGGCGGGCATTCGGGGTGGACGAGCACCGTGACGCCGGGATTGGCCGCCCGCAGCTCGCGCACGTCGGCGGCGGTGAACAGCTCGTGCACCTCGCACTGGCCGGCCCAGGAGATGATGTCGATGCCGGTCTCGGCGGCGACATTCTTCGCCAGATACTGGTCCGGCAGCATGATGACCTTGGGCACGCCGAAGGATTTCACCACTCGCGCGGCATTGCCCGAGGTGCAGCACACGTCCACCTCGGCCTTCACGGCGGCGGACGTGTTCACATAGGCGATCACCGGCACGCCGGGGTGGGCGGCGCGCATGAGGCGCACGTCGGCGGCGGTGATGGAATCGGCCAGCGAACAGCCGGCCTCCTGGTCCGGGATCAGCACGGTCTTGCCCGGATTCAGCAGCTTCGCCGTCTCGGCCATGAAGTAGACGCCGGCGAGCACGATCACATCCGCATCCACCCGCATGGCCTCGCGGGCCAGCGCCAGGCTGTCGCCCACGATGTCGGCGACGCAGTGGAAAATTTCCGGCGTCTGGTAGTTGTGCGCGAGGATGACGGCGTTGCGCTCGCGCTTTAGCCGGAGGATGGCCTCCGCATCCTCGGCCAGGAAGGCCCAGTCGGCGGGCGGCACCACGCGTCGGATCTTCTCATAGAGCGGCGCCGTGCGGGCAAAGGCCGCCGCGAGGGCGTCCGGGGTGGGAGAAACGGCGGCGGCGGAAAGGGCGGATACGACCATTGTCTATACTCAGTTTGAGCATATGGTGGGCATATGCTTATCCTGAGCATAAGGCGTGTCAAGAGCGTGCGAGGGGCAATTTCGTTCCGGCGAAGGCCCGCTCCTCCACCACCGCATGGCGGAAGCGGAAGAGTTTTGCAGGCCGGCCAAGGGTTTCGGTGGTGGCGCCGCCGGCTTCCTCCACCAGTTCCTGCTGCTCCATGAGCCGGCGAAAATTCTGCTTGTGCAGCGTCCGCCCGGCGATCGCCTCCACGCAGCGCTGCAGCTGGAGCAAGGTGAAGGTGGGCGGCATCAGCTCGAACACCACCGGGCGGTATTTGATCTTGGCCCGGAGCCGCGCGATGGCGGTGGCAAGGATGCGGCGGTGGTCGGCGATCATCGCGCGCCCGGCACCCGCGGCCTCCTCCCGTCCCTCGCGGCGCAGGCGCTCCGCGACGATCCCGGCCTCGAAGAGCAGTTCGTAGCGCTGGAGGGTCAGCTCCTCGTTCCAGGCCGCGCCGTCGAGCCCGAAGCTGAGCGCGGCGCGCTGCTTGCGGTGGCTGCGCTCGGCCGCCGAGGGGGCGGCCTCCGCCCAGGCGGCGAGCGCCGGCTGGAGGACCGTGCCGATCACCGCCGGTGCCCCGTCGCGGTGGTCCTCCCACGGGAAATATTCATACCAGCCGTGCCACTCGGCGGCACCGGCCGTGGCCGCCTGCTCGCGGGCCAGGCCGAGATAGGAGATGGAGATGGTGCGCGCCGCGCTCTCCGCCCCGGCGCGGTCCTTGTCGGCGAAAGTGTAGAGCTGCTCCAGATAGCCGAGCGGATGGTGGGTGCGCTGCTCCACCCAGTCGCGCAGCCCCTGCTGGAGCGAGCGGTGCGCCAGCTCGAACGGGCCGGAGGGCAGGGCGGACCCGTGCTCCACCGTCATCACCCGCGGCTCTCCGCCCGTCACCGCGGCGAGCACGGCGATAAGGTCCACGACGACGGATCGGCTGGCGGACTTCGGCATGAAGCTCCCGAACGGCGGCGAGCGGGCGAACCGCCCGCGCTCTCCCGGATATCATGGTCGCGTCGGGCTGCGAAGGCGCGCGAAGGGCCTTCGGGGATCGCCTCAGGCGGACTGCGCCGCCGGCCGGGCGATGGCGATGCGCACGCCGTCCTTGCCCTGCTGCTTCACCTCGTACATGGCCGTATCGGCGAGGCGGATCAGCTCGGTCTCGTCCGTGGCGTGACGCGGATAGAGCGCGATGCCGATGCTGGCGCCCACGCTGACCGTATAGGCCTGGTCGTTGTAGGAGACGATATAGGGCTCGCGCAGCGCTTCGCACAGGCGCTGGCCCTGGGCTTCGGCGGCATCGCCGTCGGTGAGGTCCACCATGATGACGGCGAATTCGTCGCCGGACAGGCGGACGGCGAAATCCTCCTGCCGCAGGTTGCCGCGCAGGCGGTTGGCTATGGCGCAGAGCAGCTTGTCGCCCACCCCGTGGCCGTGTCGGTCATTGACCTGCTTGAAGCCGTCGATGTCGATGTAGAGCAGCGCGAACTCCCGCGCGTGGCGCTGCGCCTGGGCGCGCGCGCGGGTCAGGTGCTCCACGAACAGGATGCGGTTGCCGAGGCCGGTCAGGGCGTCGTGGGTCGCCATGTGGCGGATCTGCTTTTCGACCCGGCGGCGTTCCTCGATCTCGATCTCCAGCTGGCGGTTGCGCTTCTCCAGCTCCTCCAGCGCGCCCTTGAGGCGCAGCTTGGAGATGTGCAGGTCGAGGAAGACCGTGACCTTGGAGAGGAGCACGGCGTCGTTGATGGGCTTGGCGATGTAGTCCACCGCGCCGAAGGTGTAGCCCTTCAGCCGGTTGATGTCGTCGTGATAGGCCGCCGACACGAAGACGATGGGGATGTCGCAGGTGGCCGGATCGTTGTTGAGCAGGGAGGCGACCTCGAACCCGTCCATGTCCGGCATCTGCACGTCGAGCAGGATCAGCGCGAAGCGGTGGTCGAGGCAAAGCGCCAGTGCCTCGTTGCCCGAATGGGCCTCGTAGATCTCGGCCTTCACCGGCGCCAGCAGGCGGCGCATGCCCACGAGGTTCGCGCGCACGTCGTCAACGACAAGAATCTTGGGCAGGTCGGCCACGCTCATTCGGCCATCCTCGCTGGCCGGGTCATGCCGGCGGTCCGGCCGAAGGCGTTGAGCGCCTCGGCGAGCGCAGACAACGGCGCGCACAGATCCGCGCCGGCGCGCTGCAGAGCCGCCAGCGGCATGGTATCGACCTCGGCTTCCGACGGCTCCTGCACGAAGGCACGGCCTCCCAGTTCCCGAATGCGTCTCAGTCCGTCCGCCCCGTCGCTGCTGGCGCCGGTGAGGACCACGCCAGCCAGAGCGTCGCCATAGGCCTCGGCGGCGCTGGCGAACAGAACGTCGATTGCGGGACGCGAATAGCACACCCGCGCGTCCACGGAGAGCGAAAAACAGCGGTCCCGCCCCACCTGCAAGTGGTAACCGCTAGGGGCGACATGGACAAGGCCGCCTGCAAGGGGGCACCGCTCCTGCGCCAGCACCACCGTGCGCCCCGAGAGGCGGGTGAGGATGTCGGGGAGCAGGTCCGGCCCATCCGCGCCCACATGGTTGACCAGGGCGATGCCGACATCCGGCCTGGGGCCGAGCGCGCCAAGGAGGCGGCCGAGCGCCGCAGGTCCGCCCGCCGACGCGCCGATCACGATGGCGCAGGGTGCGGGCCGCACGTCCGCGCGCCGGGGGGAGAGGGTCGGGGATGGCTCCATCACCCGACCATCCTGTCAGCGGGGCGGCCGGCTCACGGCGTCACAGCCAGGGCTGCTCGGCGCCCTTGGCGGTCTCGTACTGGTCGATGGCCGGCGCCTTCTGGAGGGTGAGGCCGATGTCGTCCAGACCCTCGACCAGGCAGCGCTTGCGGAACGGGTCGATCTCGAACTTGACCACGCCGCCGTCCGGCCCGCGGATTTCCTGCGCCGGCAGGTCGATGGTGAGGGTGGCGTTGGCGCCGCGCTCGGCGTCGTCGAACAGCTTGTCCAGGTCATCCTTGGAGACGACGATGGGCAGAATGCCGTTCTTGAAGCAGTTGTTATAGAAGATGTCGGCGAACGACGTGGAGATCACGCAGCGGATGCCGAAGTCGAGCAGCGCCCACGGCGCGTGCTCGCGGGAGGAGCCGCAGCCGAAATTGTCGCCGGCGACGAGGATCTTCGAGGAGCGGTAGGCGGGCTGGTTCAGCACGAAGCCGGGGTTCTCGGCGCCATCGTCGAGATAGCGCATCTCGGAGAACAGCCCCTTGCCGAGGCCGGTGCGCTGGATCGTCTTCAGATACTGCTTGGGGATGATCATGTCGGTATCGACATTGACCAGCTTCATCGGCGCCGCGACGCCCTCCAGGACCGTGAACTTCTCCATGGGACCTTCTGCCTTGTCTCGTCTGCCGGATCTTGTCCGCCGGGGTTCTGTGGCCGAAAACCCGGCGGCGCCGCCCGCATAGAATAGAGCGCCGGGCACGCCCCGTGAGGCGCGCCCGTGACGATCATCCATAACAGGCACGCCCGGCCTTGCACAGCGCCTTGGCCCCGCGCTTGGCCCCGGAG
>JAYSCE010000364.1:0-4780 GCA_041915035.1 Xanthobacter sp. | reverse complement strand
GCCGTGCTGTCCTCGTTGAGCGTCGGGCCGGTGGTGCCCTTCATGGTGAAGAAGGTGATCTCCTCGAACAGCGCCACGGTGGTGCCCTGTCCGGCGAGGATCTGATCGATGGCGCCGAGATTGTCGTTCACCAGCATCTGCCGCGTGAGCGCGAACTGGATCGCGTAGGGCGCCACCACCACGGTTTCCTTCTTCTCGCCGAAGGAGCCGAACTTGATCTCGCCCCCCTGCGTCACCTTCTGCAGCATGGGGAAGTCGCCGGCGCGCAGCACGTCATGGGGGCGGAAGTCCATGAAGTTCTGCTGCCGGGCGATCTGCCGATAGACCGGCTGGGCCGCCTGATAGGAGGCTTCCAGCCGCGAATTGATCGCCCCGGAGAAGATGATGGGGAAGTCGCTGGTGGAGTGGAACGCGCGCTCCAGAACCTCCATCCGCTCGCGGGCGGTGCGCGGCATGGTGGGGCGCCCGCGCGACCCCGCGGCCAGCTCCGCCAGTGTGTGACCCATATCGCCGCGCGCCGGCGCGGAGGGGGTGACGCGGGCGCCGCCCGACTCCGCCATGCGCGCCACCAGCGCCTCACTGAGAACGGCGCGGACGCGCTCGGGATCGTCGGCGGAGGCGCCGACCGAGGCGCTGGTGATCCGCGTCTGTTCGGCGCGGTTGGCGAGGGTGTCGAGCACCACACTGCGAAACGTGGCGAGGTCGGTGCCGTTGGCCACGGCCGCGTTGACGGTCGCGTCGTCCATGCCGTGCTGGCGGCCGATGGTCATGATCTCGGCCGCGCGGGCACGCTCGGCGCGGATGCCGGCGTCCGCATCCGGCGCGGCAGGGGTGACCGGCGCAGGAGCGGGGGCCGCGGGGGCCGGAGCCGCGCGGGTGTCGGGGGCCGGCGCCGGCGGAGTGCCGGCGGCGGGGGCAGCGGGGGCCACCGGGGCGCTCCCCGGCGCGGAAGGCACGTTACGACGCATGTCGTCGATCTCCTGTTGAGAATGCGCGGACCCGGAACGCACCATCGCGGCCGGGTCCGCCGGTACCGCGACGAGAGAGACTTCGAGCAGTTCCCACCGCTCGGCACGCCACACCTCGACGCCCTCTTCCACGGCGATCAGCGCCCATGCGGTGACGCGGTAGCCGACGCTGATGCCGGTGAGGTCGCCGCCTCGGACCATGGTCTCGGCGGTGCGGGCGCGTTCGGTGTCGGCGAAGCGGAACGTGCCGACCAGCTGGCCGTTCTCGATCCGAGCATCGGTGACGACGCCAAGAATATTCTCGATGGAATACTGGTCGTGGGTGTCGAGGACGGGCACGGCGCCCTGTGCCACGCGGGATAGGTCGATGGCCTCGGGCGAGACGGCGAGCGTCTCGATGATTCCCCAGCGCCGCACGCGGGCGCCGGTGGAGAAGATGGCCTCGACCGTCCGGGCCTCGGCGTCGTAGCTCGCCGGCGCGAGGCGGGCCACCATGTCGTCCGCCGCGCGGCGGGAGACGAGGGCGCCCGGCTCGAAGCCGTCCGGCGTCGTCCGCGGCTGCGCAGCGGATCGCGTCATGGCAGTGCTCCGTGTCCTGAGGAAGGTCAAACAAAAGCGCGGGCATCGTGTGCCCGCGCTCTGGCTTTGGAAGTGAATGGAAATCTACCGATACTTGTATGATAGTTCGTCAGCTACACCGCCATATCCAGGAAAAAGCCTAGATGGGCCATAGCCGGAAGAAATAAGAATCCCTCGTGCTCTATCAACTTGACTGGCAGATAGAATAACCTTCCTCATAATAGGAGGCGGTTTATCGATTAGGTAATCATTTATAAAATAACCGGTGAAAGATTCAATTTTCTTATCAAGTGGAATTATTTCTATCGGTGTCTTTACCGAATCCGATTCATTTAAATTTGGCTTTACCGTGGTTGTAAAATGAGTAAAAAGGCCACGTTGTGCTGCAAGATTTGGATTTCCGTGATAAGGTGGTGTAATAAATTTCAATTTAGATTTAAATGAAAATCTATTGTACTTCGCGAAAAGATCGGCATTGAATCCCCATACTGCAACGTCGCATTGTTTTTCCTTGAGTTTGCAGGTTGCAAAGAAGGCTGCGATCAGCGGATCGTAGGTCCAATCGAGAAGGCGGGTCGGTATCCCGTAGTGTTGCGCCAATCCAGCCACGTCAAGAAGATCATCTTCTATCCACTCAATCTCCTTATCGATAAAAAAAGAATCACCATCGAATAGGTAATGGATTCGTTCTCTAAATTCGTTCAAGCTCGGTATGTATAATCCGCAAACATATGACAATTTATAAAAATCATGTAAAACAGCACGTTCTGAAAATATTTGACCTTCTTCAGTTCCTGATTGCTCAATTATTCGTGCAAGCCGCGCGACGATGTGGTCGCCTTGTCTCAGTGCGGATGGGATCAATTCATATGCGGCGTCGGAGAGCCCTCTGAAAATGAACCCCTCTCTTGTCTCGCGTCCAGCCCATGGGGCCAGGGCGTCTAGGAAATCTTCTGCTTTGTCGATGTGGATTGTCTCGATGATGCCGGTCACGGTATGCCCCCAGAAAAGTCTCTAGCTCAAACTAGCTCGCTTTTCCCGTGCCGTCTTTGACCGCATCAATCGTTGCTACCGCTAGCCTGAGCAGCTCCAGTGCGCGCCACCTTCCTCGGGTCCGTGTCGAGCACCAGGTCGAGGCCGTCGATGATGCCATTCAGGCGCGCGATCTCGGCGAGCTGCGTTTCGGGATCGTTGCCCCATCCGGCGATGAATTGCGCCACCGTCATGCGGCCGGACCGCACGGCGAGAATGTCCGCCGTCAGATCCTTGAGCGGGTCGATGGGCTCATTGGCCGGCGGTATCCATTCGCAGGGATAGCCCTGCGCCCGGCGCGGCAGCTTGCCGGCGAGAATCGCCGCCTCGATGAACCGCCGCCGCGCGGGCGCGCAGTGCATGGGGATGACGGTCTGATACTGGATCTGCTCCACCAGCCGGCGGAACTCGATCTTGCCGGCCCGCAGGCTGGAATAATTGGCCTGCCGCAGGTCGCCGGTCACCTGGTCGTAAGTGACGCCGACACCCGCCGCCATCGCCTGCAGCGAATGCACCATGAACGGGTCGAAGGAGGAGGAGGCCGTGGGGGCGGCGAAGGTCACATCCTCGCCGGGCCGCAGCTCCATGATCGCGCCGGGCTCCAGGGACTGGAGCCGTTCGCCCTTGGCGCCCTTGGTCTCCGGCCCCACCGGCACGCCACCGTTGCCGGTCTCCTCCGAGGTGATGAAGGCGGCAAAGCAGGCCTCGATCCGCGCCTTCACCAGCGCGGCCTCGTGATAGTCCGCGATGTCCCGTGCCATGGTCACCACGGGGGCGAAGGCGGTCACGCCGCGCACCTGCCCGGCCCGGAGCTTGCGGTACATGTGCAGCACGTCAGCGGCCGGCACGGGCACGCTTTCAAAGACCGTCGCCACGCTGTCGCCGGGATGGTCGCGGAACAGCCAATAGTTCTGACGCTTGCCCAGCGCGTCGAAACGGATGCCCAGCACGTCGCGTCCGGCGCTCAAGAGCCCGTGCTTCGTGCCGTCGATATGGTCCGGCTCCAGCTGCTGCAGCTGCAGGGGCACCGGCAGATTGTCGTCGAGCCGGCGCGGCCGGAAGCGGCAGAGCGATTCCCCTGCCTCCACCATGCTGCGAACCGCCAGCGTCTGGAGCCCATAGAAATCCAACTGTTCGTCGGCGTCGCACTGTTCGGACCATGCCGCCCACAGCTCGTTGACGCGCCGGTCGAGGGCCTCGTCTCTCGTGCGCGAGACGGGCACGATGCCTGTTCCCACCACATGGGCGGCGAGCACGTCCACGATGCGCGCCGCATGGGCATTGTTGCGCACCAGGTCGCGCACCCGGTTGCGCAGCCGGACCTGCGCCGGACCGATCTCGGCATTGGCCGAGGTGGAGGGGGAGCGGCCGTTGCCGCGCCGGCCGATGCGGGCGCCGTCATAGCCGCGCACGCCCTCCACGAGGGAGAGCGCGGCACGGGCGCGGGCGCGGTCCAGCGCCGTGCGGGGGGCGAAGAAGCCGATGACGCTATCGAGCGGGTTCATCGGCTCACCAGTCCCGGCCGTTCGTGATGGTGACCACGCGGGGCACCTGCGCGCCGGCCGGGTTCACCTCGGCCTGCATGTCGCGCAGGCGCTCCTTCATGGCTGAGAGCGAATCGTATTCATGCTCGCGGCCATCCGCATACTTCACCCGGCGCACGCCGAGCGCGATGGCCCGCTTGAGGCGGTCGATATCGTCCTGCGTGTAGGCCATCGGTCAGTCCCGATTGAACCACCCGCCGCTTTCGCGGGGGCGGAAGAAGGAGGGCGGCGGCTCCGGCGCCGGGTCGGGCGCGGGCGCCGCCGGGTGCGCCGGGATGGCGCCGTTGAGCGGTGCCGCCGGGTCGAAAAGGTCGGGCTGGGGCTGCTCTTCCAGCCGCTCCAGCTCCAGCCGCAGGCGCTCCCATTCCTCCGGGAGCCGCGTGTACCAGCCGCAGCGGATGGCCGCGGCCTCGGCATAATTCTCGGTGTCCAGCACCTCGTTGCGGTCGTGATCCACCCGCCAGAACGCCTGCGGCACGCCCCAGCGGTCTTTCTGGATCACCCGCACCTCGGCGGTGAGCTGGCGGAAGAACTCGTCTCCGAGGCCCTTGGGGTAGCCGCAATAGCCCCGCGCCAGCGGGTCCGGCTTCTTCAGGTGCTCGTAGAGCCCGCTCTTGAGGCCCGAGACGCCCACGTTGAAGAAGCGCTTCTGCGTCT